>JAZLEH010000001.1:0-7730 GCA_045615165.1 Eubacteriales bacterium
CTTTACAGAGCGTGGAAAGGATGCGCCTGCAAATACCATCTTGCCGAGCTTAATAAGCGCGCGGGAACGAATCTTGTAAGAGAGGACGTTTACCGCCACACGCAGGGTGTGTCCGATGAGGATAAGAGGATCACGGGAATCTACGTTGACGTTATTCGCGACTCGATCGTTGGATTCGTAAAAGAGATGCGCGCAGGACTTGACGAGGTTGATCCCACGATACAGGGTGTCGTTTCGGGAATCTATACCTCGACGTATCTTGAATTTTCCGATGAAACCGCTGTTGCCTTCGCGGGCAAGGGCAATCCTGCGATCGCCCGTCTTAACGGCGGTCCGTACGCAAAGCTCGGAACGAAGAATTTCACCGCCCCAATGTATCGCGCGGCGATCATAAGAGAGAACGCAAAGGGGAAAATCGATAAATTCCTCGCTGAGACGGACACCTGCCCGCAGAACAGATACAGTACGAGCGCTTCGCATCTGCACGCGCATTTTACCGCCTCAATCCTTGAGGGCGCGACGGGCGCAAAGCATTGGATAACCAGACTTGCCGCACACGAGCCTAATTCGGGCATGGCATACCGCAAAAAGCTTAAGAAATATTCTGCTTTTTACGAAAGGCTTTGTGAATATAAGGAGAATCTCGAGCCATTCGGATGCAAGATACCCCTCTCTCTTATGCAAAACTACGGATTCGTTGAAGCGGAGCAACCCTTGAATCTAGCTCCGTGGGCAAGCTGTGTGCTCGAACGAATGGGCATTCCGTTCTATTTCGGCAACGACGGCGAGGCAACCGCCTTTCTCGACGATCTTTCGGTCGACGGCTTCTCGGATGACGAGATAAGAGGCTTCCTTAAATACAGACTCGTTTTGTCTGCGGTTGCGGCAAAAAAGCTTTGCGACAGAGGATTTGCAGACGATATCGGCGTTACCTCTCGCAAATGGAATGGGGCAGTTATAAACGGCGAGTGCGTTTACGGAAAGCATATGTCGGCGCAATACGGAGTCAAGGAGCTGGTCGAGCTTCGCGACGGAGTTAAGCGGCTCTCGGAGGTGTATCACAAGGACGGAGGAAGCGGATGCGAGACAGCTCTTTTCCCCGGAGTTACTTCATTTAAAAACACTGAGGGCGGCGAGACGATTGTCTTCTCGGGCAATCCCGATATGCCGTTTAAGTATTATACCGCATTCTCAATGCTGAATGAGACGAGGAAAAGACAGCTCGTCGACATCCTCTCCGAAAACGACGGACTTCCGCTTTACTATCCCGAGGATGCGGAGGTTTATATAAGAGCGGGCAGACTCCCCGAGGGAAGAGTGCTTGCGGCGATATTCAATCTCGGATTTGACGACCTTGAAGAGATACCGCTTCGCGTTAATTTCCCCGTAAATAAGGTTTCAAGGCTTGATGAAAACGGCGAAGAAAGGGAGTGCAAATTCAGCCTCGAGGACGGACTTCTGACCGTTTACGAGCCTGCCGACACTCTTGATCCCGCGGTACTTATTTTGTCATAAAATGAAATAAAAATAAAACGAGCGATAAGCGTCGAAAAACGTTTATCGCTCGTTTTTGTAAACAATGATTTGCAAATATATTAGTTTTTAGCCTTGTAAAGCTCGATGAGTCCGATGAGAGCTTGAGGAATTTTGTACTCGTCTCTGCCGTATTCATCGCCAATAGTTGCAACGACGTCGAACTTTACGAAGCGTGCGTTTGAGCTTTTAAATTCGAAGATCTCCTCGCCGCCGTAGGTGTGGATACCGCCGGTGTAAACCGTCTCGTAATTTTCACCGTCAAGAGAGGTGGAGATTCTTATTCTTCTCGGATATCTTGCGTGGTTTACAACGCATTCGCCGTGTGCTGATGGAGCGGTTCTCGGCATTCTCGGAGTTGTATATCCGAGGGCTGCGACCTCTCGTTGCTCGTTCATATCTATAACGATCGAGGCGTTCTTAACGGGGCTTTCATAGTAGCTTGTGATATCGCCGGAGAGGATGCTTTTGCACTCAACGTCTGCCGCAATATCGTGTGCGGTGAAGCGCGAATTGTCGATAAGCTCAACCGAGGGTTCGATGTATTCGTCAAACGGGCGCGAGCACCAAACGGGAGTTGACCAGGTTCTTCTTCCGAGCGAGTCCTGAAGCCTCAGGTAGAAGTAGCGCGCGGTTGAGGAGTTTATCTCAAAGTTGAACTCGTCTCCTGCAACATCAATCTCCTTTAGCCATTCGCCCCCGTCGGAAACGACCTGGCATTTCACGATCCTTGAATCGGGATCGTCGTCAAAATAGCCAAGAGTGACGTGGAACGAATATTTATCGGTAAGAGGAATATCCGCGGGTGCGACGAATCCGTTTACCGAATATCTCAACTTAACGTTTGCGCTTTCGCACGCATAGGCTCTGAGATTAAGGAGCGCGTCAAGGAATGCCTCGCGTGATTTTTCCGATGCCATAAGTATCGTTTTGCCGGGGCATATCTTATATCCGCGTATTCCGTGACCGTCGCTTCCGCAGGTCGTGGTTATTCTGAAGCCGCGGTCAAGCGCTCGTGCAAATGCGTATTCGTGAAGAAGATTTGCTTTGACAGCGATTCCGTTACCCATCTCCATGCATTTTACCATTTTGACAAGCTCGGGGATCTTGTATATCTTTTCAAATCTGAAATTCCAGTTTCCGTATTTGAAGCTGTCGGCTTGGGGGTGCGCAAACACGACGACGGGCGCGACGCTCGTTTTTAACGCGTCGATAAATCCGTCCCAGCTAAAGGTATATGTGTGGTTGTTTGCGTTTATAACGACGAGCTCGCCGCCGTATTTTGAATCAAGCCCGAATTTATTCTTCTCAATGATTTCAACCTCGGATTCGCTTCCGGGGAAGAGGATCGGGCCCATCGGGCGCATCGCCTCCTCAGTGAGGAAGGCGCGCATAAATTCATATCCGTATCCCATTACCGACGAGTGATCGCTCATAACGCCGAAGTCGAGAAGGTTTTCGTCCTTTATAAAGCCGACCATCTCGTCCTGGAAGCCGTCCTTACGATTTATGAATTCCTCGTGATCGTGATGACGGGTCGTGTGCGTATGCATATCGCCGCGGTAATATTCAAATTTATAGTCGGACGGTTGAGTTACCCGTTCTCTTGCCGTAATTTCAGCCGTGCAGAACTCGCCCTCAAGAGTCGCTTTTACGGTTGCGCGCCCCGCTTTTCTGAGGCTTATAAGAACTGCATCCGAAAATGGAAGCTCCGGATCGTTTTCAAAGCTCTTGATCTCTGCCGCGTCGCCCTCAACGCTCCAAGTGATTTTCTTGTCCGATATATCATCGTCGGAAAGAACCTTGATCGGAAAAACGTCGCCGACGTAGGAGGAGACCTCTGTATGAGAGAGTTTGATTTTTATATTAGTCCTCGTCATATTCAGCTATGTAAGGGAGGTTTCTGAAATACTCACCGCAGTCAAGACCGTATCCGATAACGAAATGATCGGGAATGGTGAAGAGTGACATATCGGGATCGTATTCAACGATTCTTCTCGAGGGCTTGTCAAGAAGGGTAACCACGCGAAGGGATATGGGGTTTCTCGTTTTGAGGAGCTTAACGATGTCGTTAAGGGTTCTGCCCGTATCAACGATATCCTCAATGATAACTACGTGATATTTGCTTACGTCGCGGTCGAGATCCATAGTAATCTTTACTAATCCCGAGGATTCAGTGCCCTCGTAGTAGCTCTTTGCGCACATAAATCCGATCTCGGAGGGAACGGTAACCGCTCTGCATATATCAGCCATAAAGACGAATGCGCCCTTAAGAACGCTGACGAGGAGAATGGGTCTTCCGTCATAGATCGCGTCGATGTACTTGCCGGCTTCCTTTATCTTTTCTTCGATTTCTTCCTTGGTTATAAGAACTCTCTTGATTCTCGAATCAAAATCTGCCTGTGAATTGATTGGTTTCATAATGTACCCCTTATATAGCTTTTATTTTATTTCTTCAAAGACCTCTCTGCCGTGATGGCAAAGGGGGCATTCAAAATCGTCGGGAAGCTCCGGCTCGTCGTGAACGTAACCGCATATCGTGCAAAGATAGCCCTTGACGGCTTCGGTTTTTGGCTTCGGCTTAACGTTTTTGTGGTAATAGGTGTAGCTCATCGTTTCCTTGTCCGAGACGACCTTTGCCTCCGTGAGCGAGCAGATGAACATACCGTGAGTGCCAAGGTCAACGTAGCTCTCAACCTTAAGCGACATGAATGCGTTTATATATTTCGGAAGAACGGCAAGCCCGTTTTCGCTTCTTGCGGGGTTGCAATCGGAGAACTTGTCGCTGTCACGCCCGCTCTTAAATCCAAACGCTTCAAACACCTTGAAGGGTGCGTCAACGCTAAGACAGTTAACGTTAAGAACGCCCGTTTCCTTTACGGTATCGTGAGTGTAGTTTGCCTTGTTGATGGTTACGGCAACTCTCTCGGGTGAGCTTGTAAGTTGAGTGACGGTGTTGACGATGCATCCGTTATCCTTTTTGCCATCGTTGGTCGTTACGACGTAGAGACCATATCCAATATTAAAAAGAGCTGTTGAATCAATCATAATATCCTCCGCAAAAACAAATAAAAATCAACAAAATCCGCGCGAGCGGATAAAGTCAAATATTTCTTCTTTTTAAATATTTTATCATAGCGCAAAATAGATGTCAATATTTTTTTAAAAAAGCTTTTCGTTCTCTTGATTTTAAGCCGATAAAATGGTAAAATGAATAAAAAACCGAGAGGATAACAAAATGACAGAAAGAGAATTAAGAGAAATAAAGAGACGCTTCCGCCCCGATAAGAGCAATATTCCCTCGATCGTCGGATGCTACGTTAATGAGAATAAAGAGATCATATATAAGATATCGCAGTCGATCGCTCTCTCCGAATCGCTCGTTAGCGAGAAGCTACTCGCCGTTATGAAAAAGACCCTGTCGGGAAGCCTTGGCACGAACCTTACCGATATTGAATTTTCAACCAAGCAGGTAAGCGAGAGCGAAGAGCACGCGCTCCTTATGGGGCTTCTGAAAAGCGAGCTTCGCGACGAAGCGCTTCTCGATAAATTCTATAACAAGGTAAAAGAGAGCGTTAAATTTGAATCGAATTACGTTATCCTTCTTGCAAAGGATGCATACGACGTTTTCAGCAAGTCCTCTGACGGAGAATCGCTTGAGTCAAACGAGACCTTTAATTACATAGTTTGCGCGATATGCCCCGTGAAAAGCACGCCCGAGGCGCTTTCCTTCCGCGAAGCGGACAGCCTCTTCCACGCGATAAGCTCGGCATCCGTTCTTACTTCTCCCGAGCTCGGATTTATGTTCCCGACCTTTGACGACAGAAGAACGAATATATATAACGCCCTTTATTATACGAGGAGCGTTTCGGAGTCATACCGCGAGTTCACGGAGAATATATTTGCATCCGAGCCTCCCATGCCCCCGAAGGTACAGAAGGCGACCTTCAACGAGTGCCTCTCCTCGTCGCTTGAGGAGGAGTGCAGCTACGAGCTCGTCCGCTCCGTACACGCGCAGATCGCCGAGATGGTGGAGGCGCACAAGGAATCGCGCGATCCCGAGCCCCTCGTTATAACCAAAGCAACGGTGAAAACGATGCTTGAGGGATGCGGTGTTGCCGAAGAGAAGCTTGAAAAGCTTTCCGAAAGCATGGATGAGAGCTTCGGCGTTAATGCGGAGCTTTCTCCGAAGAATATAGTTTCAACGAAGAAGTTCCAGCTTGATACCCCCGAGGTTTCGATCAAGGTCGATCCCGAGCATCGCGACCTCGTTTCAACGCAGGTTATAAATAACGTGAAATACGTTATGATCCGTGTGACGGGCGGCGTTGAGGTCAACGGAATAAACATTAATATCGAAGAGCAGTAACGAGATCAAATTTTAACGTCGCAAAGGCGACGGAACGGAGAAATTTATGAAATGCGGATTTGCTAAAGTAAATATCGATCCACCGATCGGTTACCCGATATCCGGTGGATACAGACCTAAATATTCTATAGGCTCGATCGACCCGCTTTATACGAGGGCGCTTGCCTTTTCCGACGGGGCGCGCACATCGCTCCTTATCGCGCTTGACGCCTGCTATATGGGAACTGAGATCCATAAGGCGTGCCGCAAGAGCATATCGAAGGAGACGAACGTTCCCGAGGAGGCGATAATCATCACCTGCTCGCATACGCATCAAGGACCTCTTCTCGGCCCTTGCTCGTGGGCGGCGGATTACGATCAAGCTCCGTATACGAGTGAGCTTATAGGTAAAATCACGGAGGCGGCGCGCGAGGCGATAGCCGACCTTCACGAAGCAAAGCTTTTCGGCGCTATTGGCGAAGCAAAGGGAATCAATTATATCCGCAGATACAAAATGAAGGACGGCTCGGTAGTTACGAATCCTCCGAAGTTCTCACCCGAAATAGACTATCCGCTCGGCACTCCCGACGAGAGAGTTAAGCTCGTTAAGATCCTTCGCGAGGGGGCAAAGGATATCTACCTCGTCGGTTACGGATCACACGCGTGTATGGTTGGCGGTCCTCGCACGAGCGCCGATTACCCCGGAGTCGTTTGCGAGAGGATCGAAAGCGAGATCCCAAACGCCGTTTGTATGTTCATAACCTCGGCGCAGGGAGATGCGAATCACGTTGACCCGTTCCCCTCGGAAGAAATAGAGGCGATAACTAAGCTTGATCTTGATAACGACAGTATTTACCGCGCCCGCGCGAAGAGATTTGGCGGCGCGATAGTCGACTCGGTTATGAAGATCAAGGACTCGGCGGAAGAGATCGAGTCGGACGGTGTATTTTATGCAAGGATCGATATGGATATACCTACCCACAAGGACGACTCGTCCTACGAGGAGGCGCTTAAGATAGAGAAGATCTACCGAGAGGGAAGGGCAGACGAGCTTCCTTATAAGGATATGGCGCTTACGACGGTTATTGCAAACGCCAAGAGAGTTATAAGAATGAAGACCGCTCCCGACTTTTATACCTACCCGATGTCCGGTATGCTTATCGGAGATTTCGCCATCGTCGGAATGACGGGCGAGCCCTTCACCGACCACGGACGCACCGTTCAGTCAAGGTCGCCCTTCGGCTTTACTATGCTCGCTTGCCTCTCAAACGCGATGTCGGTATATTTCCCGACCGACAAGGCTCTCGGCGAGGGTGGCTACGAGGCCGTCACGAGTGATATCGGATTCGGAGTTGACGCGGCGATATCCGACGCGGCAGAAAAAATATACGATATACTTAATAAGAAAAAGCTTGAATGCAAATAAGAAAAAGAACTGCAAAAGGCTCCTTCTCATAAGGATGTTGGATTCCTCCTTGTAGGGGTCGACGTCCTCGGCGACCCGTTAAGGCAAAATTTTGATACGCAGCAAACAAATAGATACCCCGACAGATTTTAATAGTCTATCGGGGTTTACTTATGCTGCTCGATACACTGCTCGATAAATTGGAATTTGTCTTATTGTCAAATCAATTTGAATTTAAAGGTCTATGTACATAATTGTTGATGAAGTATGGAAACCCACTCTTTCATACAAAGGAATTGCTTTAATATCTGCGGAATTGAGTATTGTTTTAATTCCAGATTTTTTGCCTTCTTCAATAAGGTATGTAAGCAGTTTTTCCATATACCCTTTGCCTCGGTATTCAGGCATTGTGTAAACAGCACATAGCTTTGCCACTTTGCCGTA
>JAZLEH010000002.1:0-14094 GCA_045615165.1 Eubacteriales bacterium
GCTATCGCCGGCAGACGACTTTGATTTAGCAAGCGAGCTGAGATAGTTGAAGATAAGGCAATGGTCGTACCAGCGCTCAAACTCGATCTCGCGCTTACCGCATTCGATCATCATCTCATCAAAGAGCTTTATTGCCTCCTCGTCGTTTCCGACAGCCTTTGCCTTTATTGCATCGGCAAACATATCGGCATAACGAGCATGGAATTCAAGAAGTCTTACCGAAACGGTTCTTACACGCACGTCGGAATTGTAGTGCGACTCGATAAGCTTTCTTCCCTCTGCGGTGATCTCGTGAACCTTCTCAAGAGAGGCGACCTGCTCGGGGTAATACCATTCGGAGCGAGGAGCTTTGCCCTTATGCTCTCTGTTATACTTACGAACCTTATCGCCCGAAAGATAATCGTGACCGAAGGCGTTGGTAAGTTTTTCAAGGTAATTATAGAACTCGCGCCAATCCTCACCAAATGCGGCAGAGAAATACTCCTCTGCGATCTCCTCGGCAGAGAGTGAAACATCGTAAAGAGTTCTTGCATAGGTGTAGAATACGAGACCGGTCGGGAAATATCCTCTCTGAGTTCCATCCTGAATAGTTCCGTTGATCTTGTGGCTCTTATAGAACTTGATATCGCCGTTGATAACCCTTGCGAGATTAATTCCACCGACGTCGAAGATAATGTGACGCCAGAAGTGATATTCGTATGCAAGGTTTGCGCCGTTCCAATCCTTCGTCCAATCCTCAAACTGAGCGTAAAGAACCTTGAAATCCTTGGGAAGAACATTGTTGTTTCTCTTATAAACGGGTATCTCGGGTCTTTCCTCACCCGCACTGAGCGAGTAGGAATATTCTCTTGATATAGGTGCAAAGAGAAGCGCGAATCTCTTGGGATTCTTAAGCGTTTCAACCTCGGGTGCCCACATAGTTTCGGTATACGCGATATATACGATTCTCGTGTTGAGGTTCTTTGCGGTGAGCTCCTCGTCGATCTCGTTAAGAAGAATAACGTACCAATCAGAGGGAGTCTTTTTCTGGCAGTTTTCACATTCGCAATGGTTGTTTACAAGGTCACCGAGCCAAACGTGGATATAATCGGAGTTGGAGTGATTTTCAGCATAATCGGCAACGAACTTTGCAACCTTTCTTCTCGCGGATGCGTTCGACATACAGAACTGAGTCCAGTTCGGAACACCTCTGTGAAGCTCGCGAACGCCGCCAACGAGGGCAAGACATTCTCTCTGCTCGTCAGTAAGAGTTGCGTTGTTCTCAGCGATTTTCTCGGGTGTGCCGCCTCTCATAGAGGTATCGATTCCAAAGGGCTGAGCAGTCCAACCGTGACCGATATCGTGGAACATAAGTCCTCTTTTTGCAATCTCCGACTCACACTGACGCTTCCACTGAAGGATCTGATCGTCGCTTACGGGCTCGGGCGCGCGGTTTGCGGTGTTGAAATTGTGATTGTAATACTGTCTGTAATATCCGACGGGTCTGAAGAATTCAAGCATAAATACGTTCATTCCAACCTTGGGAGTAAATTCGATAGCGTCGAACATATCCGACTGATATTCAGCACCCTCGTTGCACTGACCGCGATAACGGCAGGAGGGCTTATGGCGATACTTAACGGGCTTTATATCGTGCATCGGGATATACTCACCGTCAACGCCCGGCATAAGCCAGCGGCAACCGTTCTGGCGGAGGTATTCGTAAACTGCAAGAAGAACGCTTCGGGGGTTATCACCTGCGATGATACCGCCCCTCTCGTCGGTGTCGATGTAAAGGATATCGTCGAGATCCGGCTCTTCCGCATCCGAAACATCAAGTCCAAAATCCTGCATAAGTCCAAGGCGGAAGCCGTCGGTCGCCTTAGGGTCATAGAATATCTCAACATTACCGCACTCGGGCATCATCATACGAAGGTATTTGCGAAGCTCCTCTGCGGCGTAGTGTACGGGGCTGAATGAAGAAATCTTATTAATCTTAAGCATATTATTTTCCTTTCATTTTAAGAGATTAAACTGACATAATGCTTTCCTGATCGGAGAGCTTAGTTCTTGCTTTTACCAGGCGACCAATAGCGTAGAAATAGAGTCCATGGTCATACCAGCGCTCAAACGGCAACTCATATTTTCCAACTTCTGCCTTGAATTTTAATGCCAATTCATCAGCTTCTTCTTCTTTGGCCGCCGCTCTGAGTGCTGGGTGATCTCCTGGCATTTCGGCGTAAAGAGCGTGGAATTCAAGAAGTCTTACAGACACGGTTCTTACGCGAAAGTCGGAGTTGTAATGCTCTTTAATAAGCGCTCTTCCCTCTTCCGTGATCTTATGAACTCCCTTAAGTCTTTCAACTCTTTCGGGATCGTAATGAACCGATTCAGAGGGCGCGTAATCAGAGCCCTTGTGCTTTGCGCGATAGGTGTCACCCGATACGTACGCGTGGTCAAACGCCCCTCCGAGGCGGTCGAGATAATCGTAGAACTTGCGCCAATCCTCACCGAATGCGGCAGAGAAATATTCCTCCGCAATCTCTTCTGCGGTGAGATTCACGTCGTAAAGAGTTCGTGCGTAGGTGTAGAACGCAAGACCCGTCGGGAAGAAGGATCTCTGTGAGCCGTCCTCGATAACGCCGTTTATATTGCTCTTCTTATAGAACTTGATATCCCCGTTAATTACCTTTGAAAGTGAAGTACCCGAAACGTCGTAGATCATGTGACGCCAGAAGTGGTATTCGTACGAAAGATTTGCGCCGTACCAATCCTTGGTCCAGTTTTTAAAATGACGGTAAAGCTCGTTGAAATTATTGGGGAGTCTGTTTTTATTTCTTACGTAAGGAACTATCTCGGGGTTTTCGTCGGTAACTGCAAGAGGATACGAATACTCTCTTGAAATAGGAGCGAAGAGAAGCGCGAATCTCTTGGGATTCTTAAGAGTTTCAACCTCGGGCGCCCACATCGTTTCGGTATAGGCGATATATACGATTCTCGTGTTAAGATTCTTTGCGGTGAGCTCCTCGTCTATCTCGTTAAGAAGGTCAACGTACCAGTCGGAGGGAGTCTTTTTCTTGCATTCCTCACACTCGCAATGGTTGTTTACACCGTCAGCGAGCCAAACGTGGAGGTAATCGGAGTTACTGTTCTTCTCCGCGTAATCCGCAACGAATTTCGCAACGGTTCTTCTCGCCCTCTTATTCGACATACAGAACTGCGTATGGTTGGGATAACCTACCCAGAGCTTGCGCTCGCCGTTAACGAGAGCGAGGCAGGCTTTTTGCTCGTCTGTAACAAGCGAGTTGTTGTATTCGATCTTTTCAGGTGAGCCGCCGCTCATAGAAGTGTCGATTCCAAAGGGTTGAGCCGTCCAGCCGTGACCTATATCGTGGAACATAAGTCCGCGCATCGCGATCTCCGACTCACACTGGCGCTTCCATTGAAGGATCTGCGCATCGCTTACCGGCTCTGGATTACGGTTCATCTCGTTATCCCAGTGAGAATAATATCTTCTGTAATATCCGGCGGGAACGAAGAATTCAAGCATGAATACGTTCATTCCAACCTTGGGCGTAAACTCTATCGCCTCAAACATATTCGACTGATATTCCGATCCCTCGTTGCACTGTCCGCGATAACGGCAGGAGGGCTTGTGGCGATACTTTACAGGCTTTATATCCTGCATCGGGATAAATTCACCGTCAACGCCGGGCATAAGCCAACGGCAACCATTCTGACGGAGGTATTCGTAAACCGAGAGAAGAACGCTTCGGGGGTTATCACCTGCGATGATACCGCCGTTCTCGTCGGTGTCGATATAAAGGATATCGTCGAGGTCAGGCTCTTCGGCATCCGAAATATCAAGTCCAAACTCCTGCATAAGTCCGAGGCGGAAGCCGTCCTTTGCTTCAGGATCGTATTCGATCTCTACGCTTCCGCATTCGGGCATCATCATTCGAAGGTATTTACGGAGCTCTTCAGCCGCGTAATCCACGGTGCTGTTTGAAGTGATCTTAAAAATTTTCAACATAGCTATATCTCCAAATTTATATTGTCAGAATTGATTCCTTGCTTTTCGACTTCTGCAGATCAGCGTAGGAATACTCACCGAAATAGGTGAAGTGATCGAAGTAGGTCTGCAAAGCGTATTCGCGCTTACCGAATTCGATCCTAGCCTTATTATAAAGCTCGGTCGCAAGGTCGTCCTCACCGTTCGTTTTTGCTACCATCCAATCGGATATAAGGTCGCAGAAATCCGCGTGATGCTCAAGAAGCCTTACGGAAGCGGTTTGAATTCTCACGTCGGAGTTATAATGCTCCTTGATAAGCTCTCTTCCCTCTTTCGTTATATCGCGTATGGTAGCGATTTTCTTTGAGGCTTCGGGATTATAATAGACCTCGTCGCGCGCTCTTGCCATATCGCGTGAGAAAACGCTGAACGGAAGCGCCTCGTAAAGGCTTCTTAAATAATCGCGGAACTTACGCCAATCCTTACCGTATGCGTGGCTATAATAATCCTCAAGGATCTCATCGTATGAAAGAGAGTTATCGAAAAGAGTTCTCGCATAGGAATAATACGCAAATCCATTCGGGAAGAAGCTTCTTTGCGAACCGTCCTCTATAACACCGTCAACGCCGTGTTCTTTGTATATTTTTACATCGTCGTTTACCCTGCGCGCCGTTTCAAGACCGGAAATATCGTAGGCTTGGTGACGCCAGAAGTGGTATTCATAAGTAACGCACGAGCCGCGCCACATCTTTCTCCATTCGGCAAGATATGCGAAGCTCTCCGCAAGATCAGCCGGGAAGATATTTTTATTGCGGTTATAGGGTAAAAGCTTTATTTCTTCCGCCTTTTCGGGAAGCGAGAATGCGTAGCTTCTGTGAATCGGAGCGAAAAGAAGAGTGAATCTATCGGTATTCTTGATAGTTTCTTCAAGTGGTGCCCAGATAGTATCAACGTAGGCGATAAACACGATCCTCGTCGAAAGCTCGGCGGCGGTGAGCCCCTCGTCGATCTCATTCATAAGGATCATATACCAATCCGACGGTGTTTTCTTCTTGCAATTTTCGCATTCGCAATGATTGTTCACGCCGTCCGCAAGCCATACGTGGAGATAATCCGACGGATGATCCTTTGCATAGTCTACTACGAATTTAACGACGAGTGCGCGTGACTCTGCGCTTGACATACAGAAATTCGTGCAATAGGGGTTATTCGCATAAACGAATCTCTTTCCGTCGATCAGGGCGAAGTGCTTACGGGTTTCGGGCTTGACCTCGCTCTCGTAATCAATTCCCCTGCCTCTGAATTCAAGTCCGAAAGGATATGAGGTGAAGCCGTGACCGATATCGTGGAACTGAATTCCCCTCTTGGTGAGCTCAACCTCGCACTGACGCTTCCATTGAAGGATCTGATGCTCGGGAGCAGGCTCGGGCGGTCTGTTTTCCTCATTGAATTTGTGGTCGTAATAATATCTGTAATATGACGGAATAAAGTGCTCCATCATAAAAACGTTCATTCCGATCTTGGGTGCAAATTCGATCACCTCAAGCATATCCGTCTGAAATTCTGCGCCCTCGTTGCACTGACCGCGATAGCGGCAGGAGGGCTTGTGACGATACTTAACCGGCTTTATAGCCTGCATCGGTATATACTCGCCGTCAACACCCGGGAAGAGCCAGCGACAGCCGTTCTGCCTCAAGTATTCGTAAACCGAAAGAAGAACGCTTCGGGGGTTATCTCCCGCAATAATACCGCCGTTCTCATTGGTATCAATATATAAAATATCATCAAGCTCAATATTATCCGCATCCGAAATATCGAGTCCGAAATCCTGCATAAGTCCAAGCCGGAATCCGTCCTTTGCTTCGGGATCGTACTTGATCTCAACCGCGCCGCAATGAGGCATCATCATACGAAAATATTTACGAAGCTCCTCTGCCGCGTAGTCAACGGGGCTTGATAACGAGGTCTTATAAATAACGAACATAAAATCCTCCAAATTAGTAGTTACCTTGATTGTACCTTAACGCGCGATTAAAGTCAATAGATTTTCAAAATTATATATAAATAAAGCGGGAATATCCTAAAATACTCTCGCTTTATCGCTGTTTTGTCAGAATATTACAGGCTCGTCGCTCTTTGCCTTAGATTCAAAAATATGCTTGAGCGAGCGGAACGCCATTCCGTGATCGTAAAAGGTCTCGAAATATGACTCCCACATTCCGCACTTAATACGCATCTCGTTAAAGAGTTCCTTCGCCTTTGCATCATTTCCGCGAGCCTTTTCAATCATTGCGCAAGAAAGAAGCCTTGCGTACTCAATATGCCTTTCAACAAGGCGCACCGAAACCGTTTGAACGCGGAAATCGGAGTTATAATGCGACTCGACGATCCTCTTCCCCTCCTCGGTTATATTTAGAGCAGTTAAGAGCTTTTCTGCGTGGTCGGGATTATACCAATTAGTTCTGCCGTTATCCTTTGAGCGTTCACCGGTCATATAGGCGTAATCGAATGCATCGCCAAGTCTTTCAAGGTAATCGCAGAAGAGTTTCCAATCCTTGCCAAAAGCTGTGGAGAAATATTCTTCTTTTATTTCATCACACGAAAGCGACGAGTCGAACAAGGTTCTTGCGTAGGTATAGAACGGATATCCCGTAGGGAAAAAGCTTCTTTGCGATCCATCCTCAATAGCTCCGCCGATCCCGACCTCCTCATAAAACTTTATATCTCCGTTTATAACACTTGCGAGTTTAATTCCGGTAACGTCTAGATATTGATATCTCCAAAAATGATAATCATACGAAATGGAAGCACCCGAAAACGACCTTTTCCAGTTCATAAGGTGGCTAAACGTCTGGGAATAATCCTTTGGAATTTTTATGTTATTTCTTTCGTACGGAGCAACCGCAACGATCTCTGGTCGCTCAAGTGGCCTTGTGAAGAATCTGTTTATCGTTGCAAGAAGCAGGGTGAAGCGTTTTTCGTTCTTTATCGTCTCTTCTGCGGGCGCCCATATCGTATCGTTATACACGATAAAAACGATCCTCGTTTCAAGCCCTGCCGCACTTAGCGCCTCGTCGATCTCGTTTAGAAGTATTACGTACCAATCGGAAACAGGCTTCTTCCTGCACCGATCGCACTCGCAATGGTTATTCATACCGTCGCCGAGCCATATATGTATATAGTCTGCGTTTGTTGTTTTCCTCGCGTGCTCAATGACTTTTTTAACGACGAGAGCTCTTGCCGCGGCATTTGACATGCATATTTGCGAATTTTTCGCCTCTCCAACAGGAAGCGCGCGCCTGCCGTTTACCAAGGCGAGCATACCGCGCACCTCGGAGCTTAAGGTCGAATCGGCATTTTTCACAAGCGAATCAATGCCAAACGATTCACATCCCCATCCGTGACCGATATCGTGAAGCTGAAGCGAGCGCTTTGCAAGCTCTGCCTCGCTCGCCCTTTTCCATTGCAGGACCTGACTGTTCGAGACGGGCTCGGGAGCTTTATGCTCCTCGTTATGCGTATGCTCGTAATATCTTGAATAGTAATGAGTCGGGATGAAAAATTCGATCATAAACGCGTTCATTCCGACCTTTGGTATAAAATCTATCGCGTCGATAAACTGAGACTGACTCTGCGAGCCCTCGTTGCACCATCCGCGGCATCTTAGGCTTGGCTTATGACGATATTTCACGGGGGTTATATCGCGCATCGGGATGTATTCGCCGTCAACGCCTGGCATAAGCCAGCGGCAACCGTTCTGACGGAGGTATTCGTAAACCGAGAGAAGAACGCTTCGAGGGTTATCTCCTGCGATAATACCGCCATTTTCATCGGTGTCAATATAAAGGATATCGTCGAGCTCAGGCTCTTCGGCATCCGAAATATCAAGCCCGAAATCCTGCATAAGTCCGAGGCGGAAGCCGTCGTCGGCATACGGTGCGTAGTGTATTTCAATATTGCCACACTCGGGCATCATCATACGAAGATATTTACGAAGCTCCTCTGCCGCGAAATCGACCGTGCTATGCGGGTTTATTTTATTGATTTTCAATCGTTCAAGCATCAAAATCAACTCCTGCCGCCGCCATTTCCGAAACCAATTTTGCCTTTTCTTCGTCGGTATATCTCTTCATCGGAAAGGAGCAGCTTCCAACGGCAAATCCCATTTTTTCAAGGATTACTTTCGTCGCGGGAATAGTTTTGTATTTATGAAGCACGTCTATTACTCTGTCCGTCTTCTTCTGATATTCGAGCGCCGATTTCACATCCCCTTTTATAAACGAGTCGTAAACGCCCTTTATATAATCGAATATGAAGTTGTAGGTCGTGCCTATTCCGCCGTCCGCTCCTGCGGAAAGTCCCATAAGAAGCATCTGATCGGGGCCGTTTATGATATTCATTTCTCCGTGCGTAATATCCTTAAGCCTTACGACCTCGGCGTAATTCGGGCTCGTCCACTTTATCGCGGTTATATTATCCACCTCGAAGAGTCTTGCGGCGTAATTTGCGTTGAAATTAAATCCCGTCGCGGGATTATAGTAAGCCATAAGCGGAATGCTTACAGAGTCGGCAAGCCTCTTGTAATAATTGAAAACGTCGTCCTCGTCGTACTGGAAAAAGAGGGGCGGCGTTGCAGAGATCGCATCCGCTCCGCAGCCTTCAGCGTGCCTTGCAAGCGCTACTGCATCACCGAAATCAGCCGCAGCAACCTGAATTATTGCGGGACATCTGCCGTTTATCGCCTTAATTGATTCCTCTGCAAGAATCATTCTTTCCTCTGTTTTAAGGGCTATTCCCTCACCCGTTGCGCCGCCGATATAAAATCCGTCAGCCCCCTTATTGATAAGATGCTCAATAAGCTGATCAAGAACGCCCGTATTAATGCTCTCATCCTCGTTAAGCGGGGTTACGAGTGCGGGGATCACTCCAGTGAATTTCTTCATTTTAATTTCTCCTTTTCGCCTTTTACTATATGGACATAACATTTTCGTGTTCAAAAGCGGTCTTGACACTGAAATTTAGTTGTTATATAATAATCATACCACCTTTTGGGAATTTTTCAATATTTTGCTATGACATCCGTTTTAAACGAATGTCAAGATAGGATATAAAATGAACGGCGAATTGATTATTAATTTAAACGATCGGGATATCAAGGTGTTTTTGCAACAGGGATTCTTTTCTCCCGAATTGATCTCCCCTACCATACACACACATAACTACACCGAAATTCACGCTATCTCAGGCGGCGAAGCGGAATTCACTATTGAAAAACGCAGGCTGAAATTAAGCAGCGGCGATATGCTGATCATTCCTAAGGATATTCCCCACTGCATAAGCAGAAGAACGAGCGATGCTAAGCACACGGCATTTCAGATCGATATACCTGCGGGCGAGCCCGATGTGACAACGTGCAATTCTTTCATCGTGGACGCTCTGTTCAGCGAGGCAAAAAGCGCATCAAAAAGCGGACGGTGCAATAAGATCGCTCATCTTATCTCCGCGCTGATCGCAGATATATCAAGCGAATCCCAAGCACTATCAAGCATAAGCGATTACAGATTTCTTATAAATGAATTTTTCCAAAGGAAATATAACGAACAGGTCACGCTCGGAGATCTTGCGGCGGATATTCACACCTCGGAAAGACACGCCGAGCGCCTCGTCAAAAAATACAGAGGTCGAACTTTTGGAAAAGAACTCACGGCAACGCGAATCAAAACGGCAATATACCTTATGAATAACACCTCAATGACCTTAACCGAGATTGCGGAATACGTCGGTTATTGCACTTATTCGGGATTCTGGAAGGCATTAAAGCAATACGAAAAATAAATTGAAAAGCAGCCTGGCAAAACCAAGCTGCTTTTGTTGTAATTAATATATGATGGGTCCTACGTCTCTCGTTCTCTTGCTGAATATCATATCAAGCGCGTAGAACGCGAGTCCGTGATCGTAGCAGGACTGAATGAAGGCTTCTTCCTTACCCATCTCAAGCTTCATTTTCTTCAAAAGCTCGTCTGCAAGATCATCGTTTCCAACCGCCTTCGGTACGAGAGCAGCCGCAAGAAGATCGGCAAATTTAGCGTGCTTTTCAAGCAAACGAACCGAAACGGTTCTTATTCTGAATTCGGAATTGTAGTGATCTGCTATAAGCTTTCTTCCGTATTCTGTGATTTCTCCAATTTTAGAAAGCCTTTCCGAATGCTCAGGCGAGTAATACTGCGACCTTGACATATCCCCCGACTTTCTTCCCTCAAGATACTCGTAATCGAATGCCTTGCCGAGCTTTTCAAGGTAATCGTAGAAGAGCTTCCAATCCTCTCCGAAAGCGCAGGTGAAGTAGTCCTCGGCTATCTCGTCGAAGCTCAAGGAGTTGTCGTAAAGCGTTCTTGCGTAGGTATAGAATGCAAGTCCCGTCGGGAAGAAGGATCTCTGCGACCCGTCCTCTATAACGCCGTCAACACCGTTATCAGCATAGAATTTTATGTCGCGGTTAATGATGTCCGCTCTCTCAATTCCGCCGAGATCGTAATACTGATGACGCCAGAAATGATAATCGTACGAAATGTTCGAGCCTTTCCAAGTCTTTCTCCAATTATTGAAATGAGCGAATATACCGTCGAATCCCGAAGGAAGATCGTTCTTATTTCTTACGTAGGGCGCGGTGATCACGTCGTCCGACTTAGCTAAAGCCTTTGAAAAATCGCGGGATATGGGAGCAAAGAGGCAGGTAAATCTCTCGGGATTTTTAATTACCTCGTTTTCGGGCGCCCAGGTCGTGTCGCCGTACGCGATAAACACGATCCTCGTTGAAAGGTTTCTGGCCGCGAGCTCCGCGTCAATCTCGTTAAGCATTATAACGTACCAGTCGGAGGTGCATCTTACCGCGCAATTTTCGCACTCGCACTGATTGTTTACGCCGTCGCCAAGCCATACGTGAATATAGTCGGAGTTGGTGCTTTTCTCTGCATAATCCGCAACGAACTCAACGACCATGCGTCTCGCCTTCTCGTTCGACATACAGAACTGGGTGTGGTTTGGAGTCTGATTCCAGAGCTTTCTCTCACCGTTTACTACGGCGAGATATCCTCTCTGCTCAGGAGTGAGCTTAGAGTCGTTGTCTCCGTCCTGCCTTCTTACAGAGGTATCGATTCCAAACGCCTGCGCGCCCCATCCGTGACCGATATCGTGAAACTGAAGACCACGCTTTGAAAGCTCGGTCTCACACGCGCGCTTCCACTGAAGGATCTGTGTATTCGTAACCGGCTCGGGTGGGCGGACTTCCTTATTCGCCTCGTGATTATAAAATCGTCTGTAATAGGAGGTGGGAATAAAGAATTCCATCATAAATACGTTCATTCCGACCTTGGGAAGGAAGTCGATGCATCCGACCATTCCCTCCTGATATTCCGAGCCCTCGTTACAGAGGCCTCTGTAGCGCGAGGTAGGCTTATGGCGGTAATTTACGGGTTCAATATCCTTTACGGGAATAAATTCACCGTCAACACCCGGGAAGAGCCAGCGACAGCCGTTTTGACGGAGGTATTCGTAAACCGAAAGAAGAACGCTTCGGGGGTTATCACCTGCGATGATACCGCCGTTCTCGTCGGTATCGATATAAAGGATATCGTCAAGCTCGACGTCATCGGCGTCCGAGATATCGAGTCCGAAATCCTGCATAAGTCCGAGGCGGGAGCCGTCCTTTGCCGAGGGATCGTATCCGATCTCAACGTTACCGCATTCGGGCATCATCATTCGAAGATATTTGCGAAGCTCCTCTGCCGCGTAATCAACGGGGCTTGATAAAGAGGTTTTATAAATTCTGAACATAATTTACTCCTTACGAATTTAATTTATAAGACCATTATAAACTACGGAGCGTTTTTTGTCAATGAAATATATTGTTCATCACGCATTCTTTTTGAATTATTTTAACTAATAATCGACCGCCGCATAGACTGATTATGGGGTAAAATAAAAATTCCTTAATATTCCTGTTTAAAATCAAGCAAAAACAGGCAAAAATAAGAACAGAAAATTACGAAGGAGCAGAAAGCGATTTCTTGGGAATTTGAAATGAACATAAAACGCGGTGATATTTATTACGCAGACCTCAGTCCCGTCGTGGGAAGCGAGCAGGGCGGGCTGAGACCCGTGCTTATAGTGCAAAACGACGTCGGAAACAAGCATAGCCCCACCGTTATCGCGGCGGCTATCACCTCAAGGATGGGAAAGGCGAAGCTCCCCACCCACATAGATATTCCGGCGGCAGAGGTCGGTCTTGCAAAGGACAGCGTTATCCTGCTTGAGCAGGTCAGAACGATAGACAAAAAGCGTCTCAAGGAAAAGATGGGACATCTTGACGAAGAGACGATGACGGGCGTTAACAATGCAATTCAGGTAAGCTTTGGATTAAACAATGCATAAATAATTTCCGTGGCGCATAAGTTTAGTCAAGACAACAAAAGAAAGGCACAAGGAAAATGAACAAATACGCGCCCGAAGGAAATTTAATATCCACCTTTGAAAACCACGAGCTTACCTCATCATACAAGGGGCTTGAAAAAGCTCTCGAAAAGCAGATAATCCTTGAAGCGCCCGCAATACTATGCGACCACGCATTCAACCTTCACGTTTCGCTCGGATCAAGAATACGGGGCATCATCCCAAAGGATGAGGCGCAATACTCACCGAGAGAGGAAACGAAGGATATCGCAATACTGACGCGAGTCGGAAAGCCCGTGTGCTTCAAGGTTATCGGCTTTGAAAAGGATTCGAAGGGAGAGGTCGTTGCAATACTGTCAAGAAGATGTGCGCAAAGAGAGTGCGTAATATCCTATATCAACGCTCTCGAGCCCGGCGATATAATTCCGACGAGGATAACGCACCTTGAAAACTTTGGTGCGTTCGTTGATATCGGATGCGGAATAATCTCCCTTCTATCTATTGATTCGATCTCTGTTTCACGCATTTCGCATCCCTCGGCAAGGCTCTCGGTAGGAGACTCGCTTTACACGGTTGTGAAAAGCATTGACGACGCGGGGCGAATTTTCGTTTCGGCGAAGGAGCTTCTCGGAAGCTGGGAGGAAAACGCGGCAAGATTCAACGAGGGACAAACGGTGCGCGGAATTATACGGAGCGTTGAAAGCTACGGCGTTTTCGTTGAGCTTCGCCCGAATCTCGCAGGGCTTGCCGAATACCGAGATGGCGTTTACCCCGGTCAGACCGCCGCGGTTTACATAAAAAGCATAATTCCCGACAAAATGAAAATAAAGCTCATAATCATCGATTCGCATAACGCGCCACCCGAAAAAGAGCCTATCGAATATTTTATAGATACCGACAGAATAACGCATATCGATTCCTGGACCTACTCCCCGACGGGCTGCAAAAAGACGATCGAGAGCGTTTTCTAAATAAAAAATAGAGCCTTTCTCTATGCTTTCTTAGCGGAGAAATGACAGCTGAACAAATCGGCAGAGAACTTGATTTCTCTGCCGATTTGTGTTATAATTGGATGAATGATGAACATGGAAGAAAATCATATAGGTGCGACCGGTGGTCGCCGGCAAGACGTTGAATTATACACAGATGATTAAAGGGCGTGGGCTTTGCCTGACGTGTTTTTTAAAACAAATGCGAAACCGGCAATAAAACAAAACGATAAATAAGAATTTGACGAGGTGAACATAATGATAGATATTACTGCTTGGACGAAAAAATTCTTGCAGACATTAAATGAGACTTTCTCAAACCGTGTATGGTTTGTTGGTTTGCAAGGTAGTTATGGTCGTGACGAAGCAACAGAAACAAGCGACATTGATATTGTTGTAATTTTGGATGAATTATCTGCTATGGACATTCAAACTTATCATAACATGCTGGACACCATGTCTCATAGGGAACTGATTTGTGGTTTCCTTTCGGGAAAAAAGGAAATTATGAATTGGGAGCCATCGGACCTGTTTCAGTTTTGCCATGACACCACACCAATCAAGGGGAGCCTTGACGAAGTAATGGCTATTATTGACGAAAGTGCTGTGGACAGAGCAATCAAAATCGGTGCCTGTAATATATACCATGGTTGTGTACACAATATG
>JAZLEH010000003.1:0-8926 GCA_045615165.1 Eubacteriales bacterium
CCCGCCGGGCGCGATATCGCGCATCATCATTCCCGCCTCGATCGCTATAGTTCCGCTTCTGCACATAGGATCCCAGAGGAGGACCTCCTCGCGCGGTCTTGAGGTTGCGGCGATAGCCGCCGCAAGAGTTTCGCGTATCGGCGCTGAGTTTGACTCGCGGCGATAGCCTCTTTTATGAAGCGGTATTCCCGAGGTATCGATCATAAGAGTCGCCTCGTCGTTAAGGATGAAGAACTCTATCTGATATTTTACGCCCGTCTCGGGGAATATCGATATACCGTACCTCTCCGACATAGAGCGCACGACTGCCTTTTTGATTATCGCCTGACAGTCGGGAATCGAGAAGAGCTTTGATTTTATTGAGTGACCCTTGACGGGGAACGCATCGTTCTTACCTATAAAGTCAGCCCACGGAAGTGCGCGAACGCCCTCAAAAAGCTCCTCAAAGCTCTCGGCTCTGAACGATCCGAGCTTTATAAACACGCGCTCCGCATAGCGAAGGAACACGTTTGAGAGCGCGACCGCCTCAGGGTCGCCCATAAAGGTAACTCTTCCGTCGATCGTGCTTATCCTCTCGTAACCGAGATTGCTTATCTCCTCTCCGAGAAGATGCTCAAGCCCGAAAAGGCAGGTTGCAACAAGTTGAAATTTCATTTTATTTTTCCTTATATCATAGACGGCTTAAGCGTCATATCCTTCGAAGATCACACCGTCAAATTTGTTTTTATACGCGCGCTTTTCCTCGCCCTCCGACCTTATCGTCCAGGCGATCGTGGGCGCTTTGAAGATCCCGCGCGCAAGCCTTAAGGGAAGATTTTTCGCATGCTCGTGATTAAAGGCTATGAAATCGGGGCGGCAAATACAGTTGAGAAGCAACAGCTGAAGCAAAAAATGCGTCGGAGTTCTGTATTTTTCATCCGACATAAAGTTCTGCGAAAGGATTCCGCGAGGCGCCTCGGGCATAAGCTTTTTCACCCTTGCAAGCGCCAGGGGGTTAAAGGATTCGATGAGATATTCGCCCTTGTATTCCCTCAGCATTTCCACGGTCTTTTCGGTTACTCCGTATTTTCCTGCATCCTCTTTTATTTCAACGAGGAGCGGAACGCGTCCGTCGATAAGCTCAAGCACCTCGCGGAACGTGGGAATCGTGTCCTCCGTGTTTCCGAGCTTTATTTTCTGAAGCTCCTCGGCGCTTCTTTCATCAACTCTTCCCGTCTCTTTCGTTACACGGTCAAGGGTGTCGTCGTGAAATACCATAAGCTCGCCGTCGGAGGAGAGGCGCACGTCAAGCTCGATCGCATAGCCCGCGTCAACCGCCGCCTTGAATGCGGAGAGCGAGTTTTCAGCCCTCTCCTCGTTATGAAGTCCGCGATGTGCGAACTTTAGATTTTTATACTTTTCTATACATTCTCTTTTCTTTCCGGGCTTTATGAGAATGAGAAAAATGATGAATGAAAGCGCAAGAAATGCGGCAACGGAGGAAATAATTATCCAAAGTGGCGACATAATTACTCTCCATCCTCTCCAAGGCTTTCAAGAATACCCTTTGCTTCGGGAGTAGAATCGCCGTGCTTAACGAAGAGCATCGTTATAAACGCGCATCCTGCGAATACGGTTGCGTATGGGAAGAGCTTGGTAATACCCCACTCATCCATTACGATACCCGAAAGCACCGGAGTGAGCGTCTGCGCCGCCATTGACGCCGTGTAATAAAATCCCGTGTATTTTCCAACGTCACCGCCCTTTGCGAGCTCGACTACCATCGGGAATGAGTTTACGTTTATCGTTGCCCAGCCGATTCCCGCCATGACGAAGAGAAGCGTCATAACGATGAGCGGAGTTCCGTTTCTCATAAAGGACGCGATGAAGAACGCACTCGTAAGGATAACAACGCCCGCAAGGATCGCCTTCTTTCTTCCGATCTTCGAGGATATGATACCAACGGGAATAAAGGCTATGAGCGCGGCAATATTAGCCACAAGAAGCGTTGTATTATAATCAAGATTAAGAACCTGACCCGCATATACCGAATACTTGCTCGTCACGGCATTATATCCGAAGAACCAAAGCACCACGGAACCGAGAATGAAAAGAAGAGAGCGAAGCTCAGGCTTTGAAAGCTTTCTCTTTTCGCCGTTATCCGCAACCTGCTCTTCCAAAATACCAAGTTCGGCGCTTTCCTTTTCCATTTCGCTTACAAGCTTCCTCTCGCGGACGGTGAGCATAAATACGAGAAGACACACGAGCATAACAGCGCCTATTATCAGGAAGAACGGCATATATCTCATATAGGTATTTTTAACGTTACCCGTTCCGAGAAGTATACCGACTCCGAGAGCAAGGCTTCCTCCAAGCGTTCCCATAAGGTTTATTATCGCGTTGCCCTTTGAGCGAAGCGGCCTCGGCGTTACGTCGGGCATAAGGGATACCGCAGGTGTGCGGAACGTCGCCATCGACATAAGAAGAAGGAACAGCATCGCGATGAACCAGATAATATTCGACGGATTCTTTTCGGTTATCTCATTATAGATATACGCCTGCCTTGCGGGAACGACGTAGTCAGTGTATTCATCCGTCGCTTTTTCCTCCTCGGTGAGCGTCTTTATAGCGATAAATTCTTCCCTCGTGAATTTTTCCTTAAGGTCAAACTCCACGCCGTCGGGCGTTTTGAGAGGTTTTTCGTAATCATAATCATAAAGCATCTCTCTGACCGATTCGGATTCAAGATCACTTACTTCGTCAATTTTATTAAGTTGAGCGTTATCAACAAACGAAAGCGACATGAAAAGAAGTGATGCAACGATCGTTCCAATAAGAATAAACGGCGTGCGTCTACCCATTTTAGACTTACATTTATCCGAAATGATTCCAAAAATCGGAAGCATAAATAACGCGAGTATATTATCAAGCGCCATAATAATTCCGGATGCGGTCTGGCTGATGCCGAATCTGTCGGTAAGTATTTTAGGAACCAGGGTGTCATACGCCTGCCAGAACGTGCTGATCAGGAAAAATGCAAAGCCGACAAGTATTGTCTTTTTGTAATTAAGCTTCATAAGCAACTCCAAAATATTTTATTTTTTTCATTTTAACATATTTATAAATCTTTGTCAATCTTTATTAATATTGACATTTTCTTATAAAGGATGTATAATTGTATAGAATTATTCGAAAGGAGCGGAGAAATGAAGATCTACGAATACCTGCCCGGCAAAAGCATAATAAGCAACACGGCAATCGCGCTCGGATTCTTTGACGGAGTCCACAAGGGTCACAGGCTTCTTCTTAAAACCACCCGCAATCTCGCAAAAGAGAAAAATCTCACCTTCGCGGTCTTTACCTTCCGCTCGGAAAACTCGTTCAAAATCGGGGGAAGCGTCTATTCCACCGAAGAAAAGCTTGAAATATTCGAGAGCCTCGGCGTCGAGGCGGTGATACTCGCCGATTTTTCATCAGTTGCCGGCATATCGGCAGATGATTTCGTAAGGTCGGCGCTCGTTAAGGATATGGGATGCAGGGCAGCCGTCGCAGGATACGATTTCAGATTCGGCAACAAGGCGGCGGGCAACGCCGAGCTTCTCAAAAGCATCCTCACGGAGCTTGGGGCAGCCTGCGTTATAGAAGAGGAGCAGCAGATCGACGGCGGCAAGATATCAACCACCGCGATAAAGGAACTCCTCCTCTCGGGTGACGTAAAAAATGCAAAAAGATATCTTGAGACCCCGTACTTTATAACCGCGACCGTGACCCACGGCAACGGCGTTGGAAAAAAGCTCGGCTTCCCGACGGTAAACACCTCTCTCCCTCTCGGAAGAACGGCTATGAAAAGGGGCGTTTACAGAACCGCCGTCGCGATCGACGGGGCGCTTTATTCCTCGGTAACGAACGTCGGCGTCTGCCCGACGTTTGACGAGAGAGAGTCGCACGCCGAGACCTATATAATAGACTACTCGGGAGATCTTTACGGCAAAAAGATTCGCATATTTTTCCTCGATTACCTTCGCGAGGAAATCAAGTTTAAAGATCCGAAAAGCCTCGTTTTGCAAATAAACGTTGACATAAACCGCGTATTAAAAGAAAATGGAGAATTAAAATGGCAGGAAATTGGACTAAGCTTACCGCAATAGGAAAAACGGAGCAGCTCGACGATATCGTCGCAGTTATGAGCATGCTCGATAACGGACTTATGATAGAGGACTTCAGCGATTTTTCGCTTAACGGAATGTATGGCGACCTCGTTGACGATTCGATCCTCAACGCCGATAAGGAGACCGTCAAGGTCTCGCTCTTCGTACCCGAGGAGAAGAACCTTTCGGAGTATATTTCCTTCGTTCGCGACAGATTCTCCGTCCTCTCGATAGACGCGGATATCACCACCGACGGAATGAACGAAGAGGACTGGGCAGAGAGCTGGAAGCAATATTACAAGCCCATCCCCCTCGGAAGGGTCACGATCGTTCCGGCATGGGAGGAATACGAGGCAAAGGATGGCGAGGTCATCATAAAGATGGACCCCGGTATGGCGTTTGGCACGGGCACGCACGAGACCACGAGACTCGTTATGAAGATAATGCAGGATGAGATCCACGGCGGCGAAAGAGTTCTTGACGTCGGAACGGGATCGGGAATCCTCTCTATCTGCGCGTCGAAGCTCGGTGCTAAGTCCTGCAACGCTTACGACATCGATCCCGTCGCGGTCAAGATCGCAAAAGAGAATTCCGAGGCGGACGGATGCGATAATATTACCGTCGGCGTTTCAGACCTTCTTCGCGGCGTTGATACCACGGGCGGCAAGTACGATTTCTGCGTTGCGAACATCGTTGCCGATATAATTATCAGAATGATGCCCGATATCTCGGATTACCTTACCGACGACGCGCCCCTCATCCTCTCGGGCATTATCTCTATGAGAGCCGATGAGGTCATCGAATCGGTCAAGGCAAATGGCTTCAAGGTCGTGCGCGAGGAGCGCGAGAACGACTGGCTCGCCCTGATGGTTAAAAAAGCGTAATATCAACTATCATTCATATTACTAATATTATTAGAATCAATTATTAGATTTAATTATAACTAATATTTAAAACCAATAAACCGATAAGGAAAGATTATGCCAAGATTTTTTGCTCCGTCGGAGAATTTTTGTGAAAATATCGTAAAGATCGTCGGCGACGATGCGTATCATATTGCGAGAGCACTCAGAATGGCGGTCGGCGATGAAATAACCGTCGCGGATATGAAGGGGAGCGAGCATTCCTGCCGCCTTATAAAGATCCGCGATAACGAATGCGAATGCGAGATCCTCTCCACCGAGGAGGGGAAGACCGAATCCCCCGTTGAAATAACCCTCTATATGGGATATCCGAAGGGGGATAAGCTTGAAACCGTTATTCAGAAGGCGGTCGAGCTTGGCGCTATTCGTATAATCCCCTTCGAATCGTCAAGATGCATAAAGAAGCCAAAGCAGGAAAAGGCTGAAAAGCAGGGCGCGCGCCTCTCCCGTATAGCAGAGGAGGCGGCAAAGCAGTGCGGAAGATCCCGCCTGCCCGAGGTTATGCCCCCCGTAAGCTTTTCGGAAGCTATAAAGGCGGCAAGCGAAGCCGATCTCCCGCTCTTCTGCTACGAGGGGGACGGAACGACCTCTCTTAAATCGGTAATCGAAAGCAAACGCGACGCAAAAACCGTATCGGTGATCATCGGCTGCGAGGGTGGTTTTTCGCTCGACGAGGCTGAAAAAGCCGTAAAAGCAGGGCTTATCGCAGTAAATTTAGGCCCAAGAATCCTTCGTTGCGAAACTGCGCCGAGCTACGTTTTGTCAGCAATTTCATACGCCTTCGAGCTGTGAGCTTGAAAAAATTCACAAATAATATGCAATTTTTTTGTGTATTTCGCAATTATTTTTTAAAAAACTATTGAAAAATATCAAAAAATATTGTAGAATATAGTACAGTATCACCAAATTAGATATTTTTGTCAGGAGTTTTTTATGTCCAACCGCTTATTTCAGAATGTCATTCAACAGATGAAGGACGTCGTCGGCCGTAATATCGGCGTAATTGACGACAACGGTTTTATTATAGCAGCAAGCGAATTCGGCAGAGTAGGTGAATCAAGACAGAGGATCAGAGAAGAGCTTGCTTACTCCTCGGATTCAATGGTCTACGAGGGCTACACCTATCGCTTCATAACCGCATCGGGAAAAAACGAGTGCATCGCGTTCGTTGAGGGTGACGATCTTCACGCCGCAAAGACGGCAGAGATCCTTGCTATCTCTCTCGGCAACATCAAGAGCCTCTACGACGAGAAGTACGATAAGGTCTCCTTCATTAAGAATATTATTCTTGATAACATCCTTCCGAGCGATATTTACATAAAGTCTAACGAGCTTCATTTCAGTGAGGAGCTGAGAACGGTTATCGTCCTTAAATTCCAGGGCACCTCTCCCCTTCCTCCCTACGAGATCGTTCAGAACTATATCACCGACAAGTCGAAGGATTACGTTATCGGTATAAGCGAGCAGGATATCGTAATAGTAAAAGAGGTTGGCGCGAACGACAACGCAGAGACTCTCGAGGTATTTGCGCGCAATATGATGGCTGACTTCAGCCGTGAGTATTCGGTAAAGCTCCTCGTCGGTATCTCCTCCGTCGTTGAAAATCTCAAGGATCTTGCAAGAGCCTATAAGGAAGCGAGAATCTCGCTTGAGGTCGGCAAGGTGTTCGATATTGAAAAGCCCATTATGTGCTACGAAAACCTCGGAATCGGAAGACTTATTTATCAGCTTCCCACAACTCTTTGTGAAATATTCCTTGGCGAGGTATTCAAGAAGGGCTCGCTTGAGTCGCTTGACAGAGAAACTCTCATGACCGTGCAGAGCTTCTTTGAAAACAACCTTAACGTTTCGGAAACCTCGAGAAAGCTTTTCGTACACCGTAACACCCTCGTTTACCGCCTTGAAAAGATCAGAAAGCTCACCGGCCTTGACCTTCGTGAGTTCGACCACGCGGTAACCTTCAAGGTTGCGCTTATGGTTAAGAAGTATCTCACGAGCAAGCCCACCAAGTTCTGATAACAAGAAAGCTATATAATAAGCTTACCCTGCCGATTCCGGCAGGGTAAGTATTGTATTTTAGAAAGGATATTAAACCGAATTGAAAAGGACACGCAAGCAAATTACGCGACTCCTTACGTTTATACTCCTTGTTTTATCCCTTCTTTTCTCACAGACGTCGTGCGTAATAATCGACTACGTTTCGGACTCAAACACCGATTACGCCTGCGAGTATTTCGATTCATACGACGTGCCCGACTTTGACGAGTCAAAATATAAAGAATTTGAGCGCGTATACAACGCTTATTACTATCTCGAATTGCCCGCCCCCAAGGAAATGGCGCGTCTCACCTGTGAGGTCTTCTTTGAGGATTACACAAAAAAGCTTGACACGGATGACGAGAACGCCGTTACCGAGGCGCTTATAAACGCCTATCTCGACGTTGTCGGAGACAAATACTCGATCTACAGAAGCCCCGTTCGCGACGAGGAATACGACACCGAGATGAGCGGTACCTTCTATGGCATAGGAGTTCTTGCGAGCTATCATAAAAAGACCGAGTCGATCCTCATATCCGAGGTTTACGAGAACAGCGGCGCTATGGACGCGGGCATTCTTGCGGGCGACCACATCGTTGCCGTTAACGGAAGCTACGTTTCGGATATCGGATACGACGATGCGATCAGTATGATCCGCGGTGACGAAAACACGACGGTCGACCTCACCATCATTCGCGGAGAGGACGAATTCACCGTTACCGCAACGAGGCGCAAAATAGTTGAAAAGACCGTTAAGTATTCTATTAATGAAAACAAGATCGGCTACGTACAGATAACCTCCTTCAAGGATAGCACCGACGAGGAGTTTGAAGCCGCGATCGATTATCTTGAATCGGCGGGAGTCGTCGGCGTAATCTACGACGTGCGCTCCAACCCCGGCGGATATCTCGTCTCGGTTATAAACGCGCTCTCGTATATCGCTCCGACCAACACGAAGCTCGTTACCTTCTCAAACAACTACGGCAAGCCGAAGTACGATAACGACTCGCACTACCTTGAAGTTCCCTCGGTCGTCATTTTCGACGGAGATACCGCATCTGCGGGAGAGCTTTTCGCCGCTACGATAAGGGATCTTGACGAGGTATACGAGTGCTTTGAGGTTACTACCGTCGGTGAGAAGAGCTACGGCAAGGGAATAATGCAAACGAGGCAGACCTTGAGCGACGGATCGAGCGTAACGCTCACCGTTGCATACTACACGCCCCCCAACGGAGAAAACTATCACGGAGTCGGCATCACCCCCGATCGCATAGTCGAGGAGGTGAGCGGCAGGGATGCCAAGCTCGACGCAGCATACGAAGAAATCTATAAACTTATAAATTAATTTCAGGAGATATATTACAATGGCAGAAACAAAAACCTACACCCCCCAAGGCTTCAAGGCTCTTCAGGATGAGCTTGACTATCTCGAGACCGTAAAGGTTGAAGAGAACAAGAAGGAAATCTCTACGGCGCGCGCCTACGGAGACCTCTCCGAAAACAGTGAGTACGATGAAGCAAAGGCAGAGCAGGGTAAAATTCACGCAAGAATCGCCGAGCTTCGCGAGATGATTGCTCACGCAAAGGTTATCGACGAATCCATCATAAACGATTCTAAGCTTAGCGTAGGCTCTATCGTAGTCGTATTCAACAAGACCCGTAACATTGAGTCCACCTACCACATCGTTGGCTCTTACGAGACCGATCCCAGAAGCGGAAAGATCTCCGACTCCTCCCCCATCGGTATCGCTCTTCTCGGCGCAAAGGAGGGTGACGAGGTTGTCGTTACCGGCGCAAGAGAGCAGACCCTCGTAGTTAAGAGCGTTTCCAGAGCAAAGG
>JAZLEH010000004.1:0-2104 GCA_045615165.1 Eubacteriales bacterium
AAATTCTTATAATATCCGCATATTATTTCAAATTTTCACCTCGTCTTACGAAAAATTCGCTCTCTATAAAATTCAAGGAACTCTGCGCCTTAATTTTTAGTTGATTTTGGTGCTTGGCTCTCGCAGCCAAGTGCGGACTTGGCAAGAGAGATAAGTGCCGAAAGCTCTGAAAATTAAGGATTCAGAGCGGGTTTGGATTATTCACTCTTGCCTATAATTTCGATTATGCGATGGTGAATTTAGTGCCTTCCTTAGTATCGATAAGGGTTATTCCCTTTTCAATAAGCTCCGCTCTTATAGCATCTGCCTCGGCATAGTTCTTGTTAGCCTTAGCGTTCTTGCGCGCCTCTATCTTTTCGTTGATATATGCGAGAAGCTCTGCCGAAACTGCGGGTGCTTCCTCGCTCTTTTCTTCCTCTTTCTTAACCTTGTCAGCCGCGGCAAAGAGTCCGAGGTCAAGCACGCGCTCAAAATCACGGATGAGTGCGATCTTTGTTTCATCATTGATCTTAAGCTTGAATACGTCGTAAAGCGCGGTTACCGCAAGAGAGGTGTTAAGGTCGTTATCAAGTGCGTCAGTGAACTTCTTCTTTCCCTCAGCGAACGCCGCCTCGTCAACGGGAGCTCCGCCGTCCTTAAGGGATGCGACTTTTGCAACGAGCTTATTATACGCGATTCTTGCGTTATCGAGATTCTCCCAAGAAAATACGAGATTCTTTCTGTAATGCGACTGCATGCAGAAGAAGCGGTAAACGAGGGGATCGTAGCCCTTCTCTTCAAGGGGAGAAACGGTGAGGAACTCACCCTTGGACTTAGACATCTTTCCACCGGTGGTGTTAAGGTGATGAACGTGTACCCAATAGCGGCACCACTCGTGACCGAAGGTGGATTCGCTCTGTGCTATTTCGTTGGTGTGGTGCGGGAATGCGTTATCGATACCGCCGCAATGGATATCGAGGTATTCGCCGAGGTGCTTCGACGCGATGCAAGAGCATTCAATATGCCAGCCGGGGTAACCGATACCCCAGGGGGAATCCCACTTAAGCTCCTGATCCTCGAACTTGGACTTTGTGAACCAAAGAACGAAGTCAGCCTTATTTCTCTTATTTCCGTCTGCCTCAACGCTATCGCGAACGCCGACCTCAAGGTCCTCTTCGTTAAAGTCGTTGAAGATATAATACTTTTCAAGCTTAGAGGTGTCAAAATAGATATTTCCGCCTGCCTCGTAAGCATATCCCTTTTCAAGAAGCGCCTCGATCATAGCTATAAATTCGGGAACGCACTCGGTTGCGGGCTCGGTGATAGAGGGCTTGGTGATATGAAGCTTTTCGCAATCGGCAAAGAATGCGTCGGCGTAGAACTTAGCGATCTCAAGCACCGTCTTGTGCTCACGACGAGCGCCCTTAAGCATCTTATCCTCGCCCGTGTCACCGTCACTGGTGAGGTGTCCTACGTCGGTGATATTCATAACGCGCGTTACGTCGTAGCCGATATAGCGAAGATATTTTTCAAGAACGTCCTCCATAGCATAGGTACGAAGGTTTCCTATATGAGCGTAATGATAAACGGTAGGACCGCAGGTATACATCGATACCTTACCCGCCTCACGCGGTACGAATTCCTCTCTCGTTCTGGTTGCTGAATTATAAAGAAGCATAAAAATTTCCTTTCCGTGCGCTGTGGTTTTCCTTTCGCGCTGTTTACATAGTTATACAGATATCATTTTATCAAAAAAAGAGGCTTTTGTCAAGAGCTATGTCGAGATTAATTCTTTACATTGTACTAAGTATAACTTTTTCATAAAAATCTATTGTAATTTTTTGTTTTTTCTGTTATTATATAATAGAGAAAATTTATGGTCGGAGGATTTTACCATGCAGAATCAAACTTCAAAGAAAGAAGGAGCGTACGCTTCCCTTACGGGATTCAAGCGAGCAGTTCCGATAATACTCGTGGCGCTCGCAGTTTTCACGGGTCTTTGCTTTATTATGCAGGACACGGGCGCTCTCGGACGAGCTATATCGAAGCTCTTACTCGGTCTTTTCTCTATCGGCGGTTATTTTATACCCGCCTTTCTCGTCGTGCATGCAATCTTCTACCCCTC
>JAZLEH010000005.1:0-2292 GCA_045615165.1 Eubacteriales bacterium
TTTGCAGTGCGGAATACGGTAATTTCCCGGTATTTTCCGACTTTGACGAGATGCTCGACGTGACGAAGCCCGATTTCGTTATCGTAACGACCCTTGACGCAGACCACCACGAGTATATAATCAAGGCTCTCAAGCGCGGATACGACGTCGTAAGCGAAAAGCCGATGACCACCAGCCGCAAAAACGCCCTCGCTATAATGGCGGCAGAGAAGGAAAGCGGTAAAAAGGTCAGAGTAACCTTCAATATGCGTTATATGAAGCCCCTTGAGGATTTCAAGCGCGTTATTCTGAGCGGAGCGATCGGTGAGGTAAAGCACGCCGATTTTACCTGGCTTCTCGATAGGTCGCACGGCGCGGATTATTTCCGCCGCTGGCACAGGTATCTAAAGAATACGAACAGCCTTCTTATACATAAGTCAACCCACCACTTTGACGTTATAAACTGGATAATGGGTAATAAAGTGCCGAAATCGGTTTTTGCGCGCACATTCCTTGATTTTTACGGTAAGAACGGCGAATATCGTGCGGAATGCTGTCATAAATGCCCCCATACCGACAAGTGTCCATATTACTTCGACGTTACCTCTCACGAGTTTAATAAAAAGTATTATTACGACCTTGAGGAGGCGTCCGGCTATTACCGCGACGGTTGCATTTTTGCAGAGGATATCGATATATTCGACAGAATGGCTCTTTCGGTTTCCTACGAGGACGGCGCAACGATGAATTACTCTCTCGTCGCTTATTCACCCGAGGAGGGGTATAAGATCAACCTTATGGGAACGAAGGGCAGGGCAGAGATGATCCATTATTCATCCGGCCCTTCAAAGAGCGATGATATCAAAATAAGAATAGTCGACCTTGACGGTAATGAAAGGATAATCGATACCGCAATGAAGCGCGGAGAGCACGGCGGCGCTGATATAACGATGCGCGACGATATCTTCCGTGATGAGAAGCGCGACGATCCGCTCGGACAGGTTGCCGATAGCTATGCAGGCTATCTTTCACTCGCGATCGGAGATATGGCGGTCAAATCAAGCAAGGAAAAAAGAGAAATATTTATCGACGAGCTATAATTTTTGGCAGGCGACACCGCCTGCCAAAAATATTTTTTAAAAAGGTATTGAAAACTTGCGTTATTTGTTATATAATAATAGTGCTATGACGAAAGAAAATGCGCGCGCATTATCTAAAGAGAGGTCGCGGTTGGTGCAAGCGATCGGTAAAAACGCGTTTTCCGCTTTCCGAGCATTCGGTGATGAGCCGAGGGGAGTCCCCTTACAGACGATTGAGTGAGAATTTTTTAATTCTAATTTGGGTGGCAACACGGAGTTTTTCGTCCCATTGTGTGACGGAGGCTCTTTTTTTATTTTATAAATAATTTTTAAGGAGAAATATAATGCTCGACATCAAATTTTTACGTGAAAATCCCGATCTTGTAAAGGAAAACATTAAGAAGAAGTTCCAAGATTCCAAGCTCCCCCTCGTTGATGAGGTTATCGCGCTTGACGAGGAGCTTAGACAGAATAAGAAGCGCGCAGATGATCTTCGCGCAAACAGAAATAAGGTTTCAAAGTCTATCGGCGCTCTTATGGGTCAGAAGAAGTTTGAAGAGGCTGAAGCGGCAAAGAAACTCGTTTCGGAGCAGGCGGCTGAGCTTGCTGCATGTGAGGCTCGCGAGGCTGAGCTTGACGAAAAGGTTAAGAACATAATGATGATCATCCCCAACATCATCGATCCCACCGTTCCGATCGGTAAGGACGATTCCGAAAACGTTGAGGTTGAAAAGTTCGGCGAACCCGTCACTCCCGCATTTGAGATCCCTTATCACACCGAAATTATGGAAAGATTTTCGGGAATCGACCTCGACAGCGCACGCCGCGTTGCAGGTAACGGCTTCTACTATCTTATGGGTGATATTGCAAGACTTCATTCTGCGGTTATCTCCTACGCACGCGACTTTATGATCGATCGGGGTTTCACCTATTGCATTCCCCCCTATATGATCCGTTCAAACGTTGTTACGGGCGTTATGTCGTTCGCTGAAATGGATGCTATGATGTATAAGATCGAGGGGGAGGATCTTTACCTCATCGGTACTTCGGAGCATTCTATGATCGGTAAGTTCATCGATCAGATTCTTCCCGAAGCATCTCTTCCTTATACTCTCACCTCGTATTCTCCCTGCTTCCGTAAGGAGAAAGGCGCTCACGGAATTGAGGAGCGCGGCGTTTACCGTATCCACCAGTTTGAAAAGCAGGAAATGATCGTAGTTTGTAAGCCCGAGGA
>JAZLEH010000006.1:0-27385 GCA_045615165.1 Eubacteriales bacterium
ATTCATTTTCTTACCACTCACAAAATGCTTTTAATATGGAAAGTCCGACCTCGCCGCTCTTCTCGGGGTGGAACTGCGTTCCCGTAACGTTCCCCTTTGCCACTGCCGCGGTGATTTCAAGTCCGTATTCCGCACTTGCAAGGAGACTGTCCTCGCATCCAGTCGCGTAATATGAGTGAACGAAATAAACGTGATCGTTTTCCTTAACGTATTTGAATATCGGATGCTCCGCCGTGATATGAAGCGCATTCCATCCGATATGAGGGATCATAAGATCCTCGGGAATCCTGCCCTGCATTGCAACGACGCTTCCGCGAAGAAGTCCAAGCCCCTCGTGGCGACCGTATTCAAAGCTCTCTTCAAAGAGCATCTGCATTCCGAGGCATATACCGAGGAGCTTTTTGCCGCCTCTTGCCTCATCAATAACAACCTTATCAAGCCCCGATTCAGAAAGCTTGCGCTTCGCGTCCTCAAACGCGCCAACACCGGGAAGAATTATTTTATCCGCCTTGCGAATAACCTCGGGATCACCCGTAACCACGCTCTCTGCGCCTATCGCCGCAAGCGACGAGGTGAGCGAGAAGAGGTTGCCGACCCCGTAATCTATAACCGCGATCATTAAAGAACTCCTTTTGTCGAGGGAATTTCACCCGCAAAGCGCGCATCAACGGAGAGTGCGTCGAAGAGGGATCTTGCAACAGATTTGAAAACGCCCTCAATTATGTGGTGTGAATTTCTACCCGCAAGCTTCTTTATATGAAGGGTTATATCAGCCTGTCTTACGAATGCGATCCAAAACTCCTCGCAAAGCTCGGTATCAAAATCGCCGACCTTAGCCGCGGGAATTTCAACGTCGTATTCAAGGTGAGCTCTGCCGGAGATATCAACCGCAGAGAGAATAAGAGTCTCATCCATCGGGAGAATCATATTGCCGTAGCGGCGAATGCCTGCTTTTGCCCCCTCGGTTGACATCGCGTCGTAAAACGCCTTGCCAAGACAGATTCCGACGTCCTCTGCCGTGTGATGATAATCAACCTCAACGTCACCCTTGCAATTCACGCAAAGGTCCATTCTTGAATGCTTTGAAAAGAGGGTGAGCATGTGATCAAGAAAACCGCAACCGGTATTGATCCGGGACTTGCCTGCACCGTCAATATTCAATTTAAGCTCTATGTCGGTTTCCTGAGTCTTTCTTTTAATTTCAGCAGCTCTCATTTTTTCTTCTCCTTAAGTATTTCGGCAGTAGCGGAAAGGAATGCATCCATATCTGCCTTAGTTCCTATCGTGATTCTGTTAAACTCGCGAATTTTTTCCTTAGTGAAATGGCGCACGAGTATGCCGCGGCTCTTAAGCGAGAGGTAAAGCTCCTCGCCCGATATATCAGCCGAGCGCGCAAATAGGAAATTCGTCGCAGACGGGAGCACCTCAAAGCCAAGCTTATTGAGCTCCTCTCTCGTGTATTCTCTGTTCTCTTCGATAATACGGCAATTATCCATATAATAGGAATTGTCGTTCAGTGCGGCGAGTCCCGCAACCTGAGTCAATCTGTTTACATTATAGGGGTTTGTCGAATACTTGATAGTATTCATATCCGCAATAAGTGCGGGATCTGCGATACCGAATCCAAGTCTTGCACCCGCCATCGAGCGCGACTTTGAAAAGGTCATCGTCACTATAAGATTATCGTATTTTTTAACGAGCGACACAGCAGACTCAGCTCCGAAATCCACGTACGCCTCGTCGATTATAACCACGTTATCGGGGTTTGATTTCACTATGCGCTCAATATCGGAAAGCGAGAGCGCAATGCCCGTCGGTGCGTTGGGGTTTGCGATAACGATATTCTTGCCGATTCCGATATAATCCTCGGGGTCGATAGTAAAATCGTCCTTAAGCGGTATCGTCTCGTACGGAATGTGATTAAGCTCTGCGAACACGGGATAGAAGCCGTAGGTTATATCGGGGAAAGCTATCGGTCTCTTATCATCCGAAAACGCCATAAATGCGAAATTAAGTATCTCATCCGAGCCGTTGGTCATAAGAACCATATCGCGTGAAACTCCGTAAAGAGAGGCGCACCTTTCCGTAAGTGCCGAAGCCTCCGGGTCGGAATAAAGCCTTAAATCACACGCCTCATCGCTCACCGCCCTTATCACCGATTCCGACGGAGGAAAGGGAGACTCGTTCGTATTGAGCTTAATATATTTTTTGTCCTTGGGCTGCTCTCCCGGCACGTATGCGTCAAGAGCGGCGAATTTTTCGCTGAAAAACCTGCTCATTATTTCTTTTCCTCAAAACGAACCGTCGCGCTTCTTGCGTGCGCGTCAAGTCCTTCCTTGTTAGCAAAGTACGCTACCTTGTCCGCAACTCGTGAAAGCGCGTCGCGGGTGTAATAAGTAAACTGCGAGGTCTTAACGAAGTCCTCAACGCCAAGAGGCGATGAGAAGCGCGCCGTTCCGCTTGTGGGAAGGGTGTGGTTAGGACCTGCGAAATAGTCGCCGAGCGCCTCGGGACAATACTTGCCCATAAATATAGAGCCGGCGTGCTTGATCTTATCAAGATAGTCAAAGGGATTGTCAACGCAAAGCTCAAGATGCTCGGGGGCGATCTCATTTGCTATATCTATCGCAAGCGAAAGATTTCCCTCCGCTACGATGATCTTTCCGTTGTTATCGATCGATGCTCTTGCAATCTCCGCTCTCGGAAGCTCGGGGATCTGTATTTCAAGCTCGTCCGAAACCTTCTTTGCAAATTCGTAGCTGTCGGTAACGAGAACCGCGCTTGCCATTTTATCGTGCTCCGCCTGGGAGAGGAGGTCTGCCGCAACGAATCTTGCTTCACAGGTGGAATCAGCAACGACGAGAATCTCGGAAGGACCTGCGATCATATCGATCGAAACCTTACCGAATACCTGCTTTTTAGCCTCGGCAACGAATGCGTTACCGGGTCCGACGATCTTATCGACCTTCGGAACGCTCTCAGTACCGTAAGCGAGCGCCGCAACCGCCTGCGCACCGCCAACCTTGAATATTCTGTCAACGCCCGCGATCTTTGCCGCCGCGAGAATTACGGGATTTACCTTGCCCTCCTTATTGGGGGGAGTTACCATAACTATCTCGGAGCATCCCGCGATCTTTGCGGGAACGGAATCCATAAGAACGGTAGAGGGATAAGCCGCAGTGCCGCCGGGCACGTAAAGTCCGACCTTTTCAATGGGCATTACCTTCTGTCCGACGACGATACCGTCGCGCTCGTTGATAACGAAGCTGTTTCTCACCTGGCGCTTATGGAATGCGCGAATGTTTTCAGCCGCCTCCTTAAGAATCTCAACGAATTCGGAATCAACCGCGGCAAACGCCTCGTCAATCTCTTCCCTCGAAACCTCGAGAGAGGAAAGCTTCGCTTTATCAAATTTCTCACAGTATTCGTAAAGAGCCGCGTCTCCGCGCTTGATAACGGTTGCGATTATATCCGCAACTATTCCCTCTACGTTTGATGCGATATTCTCACGCGCAAATATCTCGCTGTTAGAAACCTCGCCGTATTTATATATCTTTATCATTTTTCATCCTTTCGTCAGTCGGCGGGAATTTCTTTCTTCATCTGCTCGACTATTCTCTCGACCTCTGCGGTCTTGAATTTGAAGCTTGATTTATTTGCAATAAGGCGCGCGCTTATGGGAGCGACGGTCTCAAATACCTCAAGGTCGTTTTCCTTAAGAGTCGTGCCTGTTTCAACGATATCGACGATAACGTCGGAGAGCGCGAGTATCGGCGCTATCTCAATAGAACCGTTAAGCTTTATAATATCAATATCTCTTCCCTTGCCTGCATAATACTGCTTTGCAATATTCGCAAACTTGGTCGCAACCTTAAGAGTTTTAAGATTATCGTCGAAGAAGTCCTTCTTCGCGGCAACAGCCATTCTGCATTTACCGATATTAAGGTCGAGGAGCTCGTATATCTCGGGCATATATTCAAGGAGGATATCCTTGCCGCAAACGCCGATGTCGGCAGCGCCCCTCTCAACGTAGATCGAAACGTCGGACGGCTTTACCCAGAAATATCTTACGCCCGCTTCCTCATTTTCAAATATAAGCTTTCTTGAATTTTCCTTTATCGAGGGGCAGGGATAACCGGCGCGCTCAAACATCGCGTAAACCTTCTCTCCGAGTCTGCCCTTCGGAAGTGCAATATTTATCATAACTTATTCGTCCATTTTAATTATTTCTTTATAGCGGAGCTTCGCGGGAATAGCCTTTTGAAGCGTTACGCTCTTGCCCTCGGATATAAGCTTTTCCTTAAGCTCCATAACGTCGTCAACGGGGGTCTTGTCGCTATAAAGCACGAGCGCGTCAACGTCGTATTCTCTTGAGGGCGTCGAAAGCTCCTCAAGCATATCAAGGTAAACGGCAAATCCGACCGCATCAGCCGCCTTGCCCATCTTTCTTACGAGCTTGCCGTATTCTCCGCCCGCAAGCACACCGTCGGGAATGCCCTTAAGGAAGCCCGTGAATACGATTCCGTTATAATAGCTCATATCGTTTACGACAGAGAAGTCAAGCTTTATATGCTCGGCGTTAGGTGTCTGGGAGAGGAGCAAGCAAAGTCTCTCAAGCTCAAGGTAAGCATCCATCGCACCAACGTCCTCGCAAATAGGTGCAAGCCTCATAAGCACGTCGCCCATATCGCCGTAAAGGTCAACGAAGCCGACGAGAAGCTCGGCGTATTTTGTTTCAACACCATTCGCGGTGCAAAGCGCGCGGATCTCGTGCTTATTCTTCTCTGCGAGAAGTCTTATTACCTCGCGCTCAAACTGAGCCGAATCGGAAGCCGCCGAAAGAATGGCGGAGAGGATACCGAGATGCGAAACGTCAAGCACGAAATCCTCGGAGATAAGAGCAAGGCTCTCTGCCGCGAGCGACACTACCTCAAAGGTATCGAGTATATCAACGTCGCCAACGCACTCAAGACCCGTCTGCATTATCTCGTTGAATCGGTGAAGCTTCGGTGAAACGCGGTAAACGTTTTCATTATAATAAACCTTCTGCTTGCATCCGGGCTCAACGGTCGTGTTTTTTATGATCGACAGGGTAACGTCGGGCTTCATTGCAAGAAGTCGTCCGTCGGTGTCGTTAAAGGTTATTACGTTATCGCTTATAAGGAAATCCTTATTACGAACGTAGAGGTCGTATTCCTCAAATTTGCTCATTTTGAAGGGAAGATATCCGTGGCGGCTGTAAAGCGAGCGGAGCGAAAGCTCGGCAACCTCGGAGCTCCTTAAAAGTTTTTCGTTTATCACTTGTTCTTTTCCTTTTCAGAAATTCTGTCTATTGCGAGAGCATATCCGCCCTCGCCGTATTCGAGGCATTTTGAAACGCGGCTGATCGTTGCTGAGCTCATGCCCGTTACTGAGCATACCTCTAAATAGTTCTTGCCCGATTTAAGCATCTTCGCCGCCTTAAGCCTTTGCGCTATATCAAGTATCTCCTTGATCGTGCAGGCATCCTCGAAGAACTTATAGCACTCTTCAATCGATTCGAGCGAGAGAATTGCTTCGAACAGCTCGTCAACGTCTTTGGTGTGTAGCTTTTCCATTTTTCTACCGTTCCTTATCTTTTGGTGAGTCATTCTTTATCACTTTATCACTTTAACAAGCTAAATTATACTACTAAGTTTTCGATTTGTCAATAGTATTTTAAATTTATTTATTAAATTTCTGCAATTACCTCTACCTCAACGAGCGCGCCCTTGGGAAGATCCTTTACCGCAACGCAGCTGCGAGCAGGCTTCTCGGTGAAATATTTAGCGTAAACCTCGTTAAAAGCGGCAAAATCCGCAATATCTGCAAGGAAACAGGTGGTCTTGACCGCCTTTTCAAACGACGAGCCTGCGGCGGAAAGAACTGCGCCGAGATTCTTCATTACCTGCTCGGTCTGTGCGGTAATTCCTACTGCGTTAATAGCTCCGCTTTCGGGATCGATCGGAATCTGACCCGATGTGAAAACAAGGCTTCCGCAGGTAATCGCCTGCGAGTAAGGTCCTATTGCAAGGGGAGCTTTATCGGTTGATATCTTATTCATATTTGTTTCCTCCGTTAAAATATCTTAAATATTTATTATAATATGATACCACATACTTGTCATTAAGTCAAGTGTTGTGGCATTTTTTGCTTGCCGAGGGACAAAATTCAATAAGAAAAAGAGGCTAACACAAAGGAAAGCCTCTTTACCGCTATTAATAGCATCTAACTGCAAAAACTCCGTCGATCTTCATAACCGTGTCAACTATTTTTGCATCTGCAACGTCATTGGTCTCAACGATCGTGTAAGCAACGTCACCCTTTGAACCGTTCGCAAGGTTTTCGATGTTGACCCCTGCAAGCGAGAACGCCGAGGTGATCTGCGAAAGCATATTGGGGATATTCTTATGCATTACGGTAACGCGAGCTTTTGCGGTATGCGGGAGAGAAACGTTCGGGAAGTTTACGCTGTTTTTGATATTACCCGTGAGAAGATATTCACGAAGCTGCTTTGATGCCATTACCGCGCAATGATCCTCCGACTCGTAGGTTGAAGCACCAAGGTGGGGGATGTTAATGATACCTCTCACGCCGACAGTCTCTTCGGTCGGGAAATCGGTAACGTATTTTGCGATCTTGCCGGATTCGATAGCCGCCTTAACGTCAGCCGCACATACGAGATCCGCTCTTGCAAGGTTTATGATCCTTACGCCCTTTTTCATCATGGCGATCGTCTTTTCCGAGATCATATTCTTAGTAGTAGGGGTCGCGGGCACGTGGAGAGTTATATAATCGCAGTTCTTGAATATCTCGTCATATCCCGATGCCTGCTTGATCGAGGGAGCAAGGCTCCACGCCGCCGCGGGAGTGATGTACGGATCGTAGCCGTAAACGGTCATACCGAGCGCATTTGCCGCATTCGCAACCATACCGCCTATCGCACCGAGACCGATAACACCGAGCTTTTTACCGAGAAGCTCGTTACCAACGTAAACGCCCTTCCCCGTTTCAACGAGCTTTGCAATGCCCGCCTCGCCGCGAAGATTTTCAACCCACTTAATACCGCCGACAACGTCTCTCGCCGCAAGCACGAGTGCGCAAAGCGCAAGCTCCTTAACGCCGTTTGCATTAGCTCCGGGAGTGTTGAAAACTACGATTCCTTCCTCGGTGCATCTATCAACGGGAATATTATTTACTCCCGCGCCCGCTCTCGCGATCGCCGCAAGGCTCTTCGGGAATTCAACGTCGTGAAGAGCGGCGCTTCTTACCATTATCGCGTCGTAATCCTCACCCTCGGTGAATGCGAACTTATCCTCTTCAAATATTTCCGTGCCGATCTTGGCAATTTTATTCATTAATCTTATATTCTTCATTTTCTCAGTTTCCTTTGGGATTATTGATTGCAAATTCCTTCATAAATTTAACGAGCTCTGCAACGCCCTCGTAAGGCATAGCGTTATAGATAGAAGCTCTCATACCGCCGACGGATCTGTGACCCTTAAGGTTTTTAAGTCCTCTTATATCGGCTTCCTTAGCGAATTTCTTATCAAGCTCCGCATCGCCGGTAACGAAAGTAACGTTCATCATAGAACGGCACTCCTTAACGACGGGCGCGGTATAATAGGTCTGCGAATCGAGGTAATCGTAAAGAAGCTTTGCTTTCTTCTCATTAAGCTTCTTCATTTCTTCAAGTCCGCCAAGTCCGAGAATCCATTCGTAAACGAGCTTCGCAATATAAATGCAATAGCAGGGGGGCGTGTTATACATAGAGCCGTTCTCTGCCATTACCCCCCAGTCAAGCATCGTGGGAACTTCGGGGCAAGCGTTGCCGAGAAGATCCTCGCGCACGATAACCACGGTAAGGCCCGCGGGTGCCATATTCTTCTGAGCTCCTGCGTAGATAACGCCGAATTTTGAAACGTCAATCGGCTCACTGAGAATGCAAGAGGACATATCTGCTACGAGCGGAACGTCGCCTGTGTCGGGAATATAGGGGAACTTAGTTCCGTAAATAGTGTTATTAAAGCAGATGTGAACGTAATCAGCATCCTTAGATATATCCGCGCGGGTGACCTTCGGTATAAAGGTGAAGTTTGCATCCTTGCTCGTTGCGATCAGATTCGCGCTTCCGTATTTGATCGCCTCCTTATAAGCCTTGCCCGAGAACTGTCCCGAGACGATATAGTCGGCGGTGCGGTTCTTCTTCATAAGATTCAAGGGAACGGCGGCAAACTGAGTGCTTGCGCCTCCCTGAAGGAAGAGCACCTTGTAATTATCGGGAATATTCATTACAACGCGAAGAAGACGCTCCGCTTCCTTTATAATATCCTCGTATACAGGTGATCTGTGGCTCATCTCCATAACGGACATACCCGCGTTCCCGTATTCTACAAGCTCCTTTGCCGCTCTTTCAAGTACCTCAAGCGGAAGCATGGACGGGCCTGCCGAAAAATTATAAACTCTGCTCATATCAATTCTCCTTCTCTCGTCATTATGACGTTAAAAATTTTATTTTTTCAATATTTTAACCAATAATTTGTCGCGCATTTTTCATTAGCGTCTCGTTTTGAAATCGAACTTTAACACGCAATTAATACGCAAAATTTATTGATACACCTATTATACTCCTTGAAAAATCAAAATGCAAGCCCTTTTTTAAATGTTTTTTAATTTCGTCACATTTAACAAAATATGCCTTGATAATATACTATTCAAGTCAACATTTAATGTAGTTTTTACAAAGAGTCTGTAAAGTTTTTTGCTTTTTGCTCGTTTTTTCATTTAATTTTATTCACTTGGAAAAAGAAAAAATGACGGAGAATTTCTTCTCCGTCATTTGGATTATTAAATTATTCAGCCTCAACGATTTCGATTCCTGCGCAGGAATGAGCAATGCCTGAAGCAAGCGCGAACTGCTCGTTCATGTATTCAAGGAATGCGTCGTAGGTATCCTTGCAGTCGGTGTACGTGAAGTAGAAGGATGCAAGGGTGGAGTTGAGCTTATTCGGAGGATAGGATGCGAGAGTGTACTCAACGGTCGTAAGAGCGGTGTAGAGATCCTCGAGTCTTGTCTCATAAGCTTCCGCGCCTCTCTTAAGAATGTTCTCTGCATTCTGAGTTTCGGTCTTGATGTCGGTGCTCTTAGCAGTACCGCGCTTCTTAACCGACTCGATTACTTCATCCTCTGCAGCATAGATACCGGGTTCCCAGTTAACCATAGGAGTCCACTCGTATGCCGCGGTTGCGGGGGTTTCATCGTCAACGTATTCGAATACTACTGCTACGTCGAAGGAGATCGTCGTTGCGGTAATGATAAGTCTTGAGATACCTGCGCGTGATGATTCGGGCTCAGCGCCGGTTACCTTGTTAGAGGTAAGGGTGTTAGCAAGGATGGGTTTGTTAACGTCCTGAGTTGCGAACTTGAAGTCAGGTCTCAAGCTGACGATAGTAGCGCGAACGGTGTGGTTCTTGTTGTTATCGTCTCTCTGAGAGAAGTATGCAACTCTTCCGTTATCCTCAATGGTGATGTTTGCGCCGGTATGAACTACCCACGCAAGGCTCTCAACCTTGATGAAGGAAACCTCGTCCTGAAGAACGACGGTCGTGTGATCGTTAGTCATAAGCACGCCGCGCTTAGCGTAGGAAACGGTGTTGAGATATACCGAAGAGTTATCGAGAATAGCGTACGAGCCGTATTCATTTTCATAAGTCTTGGTGATATATCCACCCGCACCACTGTACTGACCGTAGTTAAGGTTGGTGTTGTCAGTCATAATAATTACGTTCTGACCTTCGCCGTTAACTCTGTAGTACTTGTATCTCGTTCCCGCTACGTCATACTCGCTGATGTAGGGGTTCTCAGTACCAAGGTCGATGATCCAGTTGATGCCCTTGTTACGGTAGATGAAGTTACCGGAGTCGATATGACCGTGCTTAACGTTGTTCATACCGCCCATGATACCGGTATAGATAGAACCGTTATCCCAATCGGATCTTGCTACGAAGCCGTCGATCGCCTCCATGTGGTAGTTAAGCTCAAGCTCAGGCTTTGCTGCTACACCGTCGAAGGGATAGAAGAGCATATCGTAAATGGTTGCAGTCTTTCCCTTTGCGAGCTGGTATGCTCTGACAGCGAGAAGATTTGCATCCTCGAGATACTTACCAACGAAGTTGAACATATCGGTATTAAGGCTTGCAAGAACCTCGTCATCGTAAATGGTTACGGTGATTCCGTCGAAGCCGCCGTCGTGATAGTTCCAGATGAATCCGTCGGAGTCCTCAATGTGAATTGCGTAGTAGCAGGTCTTGTCAATGCCCCAGGTGGACATGAATCCGTAGTCACGGCCGGTTGCGGTCGTGATAGTCATCATCATACGGAAGAATGCAGAGGTTGCAGCCTCCCAGTGAAGAGCGGACTCAATGTAAGATCCGTCGGGAGCGTAGATGTTAAGACCGTACTGAATAAGAGTCTGAATGTTGTTGCCGATGAGGTAAAGGGTCTCGTTGAGAGCCTTTTCGGGAGCAGATTCGCCATTTACGAAGTCGAGAATAGCGATAGCGCCGATCATCATACCTGCAGTACCGATCGCGTTGGTGCTGTCGGTAGCAACGTTATATGCGGGAGTGTCACCGAGCGCTCTTGCATGCTCGTTGATTCCGCCGCTGGAGATTACGTAACCGTCGTGTACGCCAAGCTCGTAAATAGCGAGTGCAAGTGCGTCGGTGTCATAACCGAGAGCCTTGTATCCGTTATAGAGCCAATCGTAAGCGAGAGCGAAGTTGGTAACGACCTCAGCAAAATCGTTAACGTAGCCGGGTCCCCAGTGAGTCCAAGCGGCAAGCTCGGATGCGATATCGTAAGCAAGCTTTGCATACTTAGAATCGCCGGTGATCTGATATGCGAATGCGAGAACGGTGAGAAGCTCGGAATTGCTTACGAGAACTGCCATCTCGCCTCTGTCATCATAACCGTCAGAGGTTTCGGGAGCGCTGAACACGCCCTTGTTTGCCTCGTTGAGTCCTGCGTAAGCGTTACCTGCAACAAGTGCGTACTTACCGTAGATCTCGTCAGCGTTGAGGACGATGGCGTCAAGGTATACCTTAACGAGCGCGTCGTAGCCCTCGTCACCGGCCTTGAGACCGTACATTTCAGCAAGCTTTTCAAAGGTGTTCTTGCCACTTGCATCCTTCTCTACCATAAGGTAGGGATGCTCGAAATCGGTGTTCTTTTCGGTATCCTCGTAAACGAGAGTACCGTTTGCGATGTATCCAACCTCCTTCTCAGCGTCGGTAACGGTATCGAAAACGAATTTCTTCATTATGTCAACCATGGTGCTGAGATCTTCGGTTCTGTTAACGATAGGAGCGTTGTCGGTAAGATCCTCGGGTGTGGTATCCTCGTAGATGATTACGAGACCCATATCGTCATAAAGCGCAAGCCAACCGGGGAAGAGCACGGGAATATCCTCAAGTGCGATAACGAGGTATTCCTTTCCTTCATCGTTTTCAACGTAACCGGGAGCAACTGCAAGCTGGACGCGAACGCCGTCAACCGTCGCGGTATCACGGCCTATAGTCATATAGGTAGTGCTTGTTCCGGTGGTTATATCGAACGAAAGATTATCGGGGTGAATATAAGAGGGGAATCCAATGTAATCAAGGAGGAGCTGAAGAGGAACGAGAACGTTGTCGCCGGATTTAACGGGCGCGCCGTAGATTCCGTTATAAAGCTCGTTTGCCGCATTGTTGAGAAGAGCAAGTCTCTCGTTGCGGACAAGCGCGTAGTTAACGCCAACCTTCATTGCAAGCGCTTCCTCAAGAAGCTGCGCCTTGGACTTGATTCCTGCCGCTTCCTGAATGTCGATTACCTTTTCTGCAAGGGGGTTGATAGCCGATCCATGCTCGGAATCGTCGATATCAACGATCTGTCTTACACCCTGATAAACTCTGAGGTTATCAAGGCAGAAGCTCATTCCGTAGCTATTTGCGGCAACCTTGTCGGCACGGCTGCCGTATGCGGGCATACCGATGTAAAGGTAGAAGATACCAACGTCGTCAGCAGATTCGTAGGTCATCTCAAGGTTATACTCCTCGGAGTAACCACCGTTGTAGCCGTATCCGACGAGAACCTTACAAACGAGGTTCGTCTGTTGCCAGTCGAAGATGTATGCAATGTTTACCCACTCGTTTCCAAGCTCGCCGATGTTAAGAGTTCCGCCGTTAACGCCGTTGAAGAGAACGAGCTCACTGTTAGCGTTAATGTCAAGCATCTTGACGGTCTTACGGCCAACCGAGGTAGTCATATACATGATCGTACCAAGCTTGGCAACGTCGTCTGCCTTTACGGAGCATTCAATAACGGTTCCGGGAACGGTAGACTTGCTTCCGTGAGTAACTGCCTGAGTACCAAAGTTAATTCTGGTATTAAGCGCGCTGTTTGATGCAGCCTGATAACGAAGGAAGTAGTTGTACTTGCCAAGGCTACCCTCTTCGTGGTCAACGTAGACAAGGTTGTTACCTAAGCTCTTATAGGAGAAACCGTTGTCGTAATCCCATCCCTCTTCATATTCTCTGTTGTAGAGAACCGAGAGGTTTTCAAGGTCATCTTCTTTGCCGCCCTCTTCTTCGGTATCCGCCGCGAAGGAGAATACCGAGAAGGCTGCTACAAGGAAGGAAAGTATGAGAAGAGATGAAATCAATTTAATAAACTTACTTTTCATTATAATATTTCCTCCCTTTTAATTATTTAGTAAGCAAATTCTTAACTATCGCAAGAACGGTTGCAGAGATGCTTTCGCTTCTTACAGCGCAAACAGCATCGTTAATGTCGGAGATATCCGCATTAATGGGTGCAACGAGTTCGATATAATCACTGAGCTCCTGATTATACGTTGCGAGAGCTTCCTCAACGCCCTCTACACCGGCATCAATGTAGTCGATGTATTTAGCACAGTTAACAAGAGCACGGTATTTCTGTGCCTGTCTCGTTGCGGCGTTAAGGTTGTTAACGTAGTTGACGAACATTGCTCCGTTGTATTCCCAAGCGTTGAGCGCCGCCTCGTAGGTTTCGAATACGGCAATCGCTGCACGAACTTCATCGGAATCAGCGTTCATATTGTAGTAATACTTTTCGATCGCAAGATCGTAAAGAGGCTTGATCTCGGAGTAGGTTACGTAAGTGCTCATCTTGCTTACCGTTGCAATGAAGGCTTCGGTGTTTGCCGCAAGGATCGCCTCGTAATCCTTCTTGTAAAGCTCGATCTCTTCCTTATATACGTTGAGAGAGTACATATACTGCTGACCGAGAGAATCGGACATATCAACTGCATTCTTTTCAATGTAGTTTTCAATGAATGCGCAGATACCTGCCTTCTCGATATAGGAATCGGTAAGGAGATACTTATCAAGCTGCTCCTTGATTATGGAGTAGTGAACCTCCTGAAGAGCGTTGAAGAATACCTCGTCGAGAAGCTCGAAGATCTCAAGAGCCTCGTCAATGCCCTCAATGCTTGCATCGTATGCTTCAGCGTTTACGATATTACGGATCGCGGTCATATAAGGATCAACGTAGTCTGCATTCTCCTCTGCAAGGATCGCAAGCTTTTCAAGATATTCTTCTCTGGAAAGCTCATCCTTATCGGGAACGATAGACTCAATTGCCTCAACGTACTCAAGGATCCAACCGGAGTTCTCGATATAGAGCTGCTCCTGGATACGAGCGGGAGCGTATACCGTGTAGTATTCGATAAACGTCATATCGGGAGCGAGTCTCTGAACGCTCTCATCAAGAAGCATGGTGTTTACGAAGGAGGTCGCGATCGGGTCGTTCATCGCAAGCGCAAGCTTATCAGCCTTGTTAAGCTCGCAAAGGATGAAGTAGTTCTGAACCTCCTCGAAGTGTCTTACGAGAGACGCGTGCGAGGTAGCTCTGTGGAATCTTCCGATAACCTCGATATAATCCTCAAGGTTTGCAAGCCAAGCGGTTCTTGCCTTAGCGGCTACGAGGATCTCGTTGATCGCAACGAATCTTTCGTCAGCCTGGTCAATGTAAAGTCTGTTTGAGTCGATATATGCGAATGCGTTGGAAACCGCAACGTTCATCGTCGCCGCATTTCCGGAGTTAAGAGTGTTAAGGTCGATCGGAGCAACTATATTGTTAAGGTTTGCAAGATGCTGCTCGTGTGCGTACTTCTTAATCTCATTGATGTCGTACTTCTCAAATACTGCCTTGATATCGTCGCAATCGGATGAAATGTAAGGCATAAGAGCCTTTGCTTCGGTATAAGCATAAACACGGTTTACGGGATCTTCATTATTATCAAGTGCGCGATTTACATAGAACTCGAACTTCTCGTCGGTATCCATGGTATCGAGGTAGTCGAGAGTACGGTATGCAGTACCGCCGTATACCAATACGTTATCGAAGCAAGCGATGGTGTTAGCAGCGCTACACTGGAAACGAAGCTCGCCGTAACGGCAGGTATCATCGTCACCGCCCGAGCTTGCCGCGGTGATTATCGGCTTTCTACCAAGAGAAACGTAATCAACGAGGAGCTCCATCATCATTTCCTCAATGTCCATGATGATAGTGATGTGCATCCACTCACCGGGAGTTACGGTAATGGGTGCATCAACATCTTCAACGTAGTTGGGATAGTAGGATTCTTCACGGGTCTTGGAATATTCTCCGAAGAGGTAAGCAAGCTGGTTGTTCTTGATCTGAAGAACTCTCGTGGTTACACGCTTACCGGTGTTAAGACCGTCCTCGGTGAAGGTGAGCTGGAAGTTAAGAACCTCGGGAGACATAACGTCAAGATCGATAACGAGACCGTTGGTATCGTCAAGTCTTGAGCCGAGATTGTTCTTGGTCATATTGAAGTAGGGGCCCGAGGAGGTGGTAACCTTCATCTGAGCGTACTTGTTACCGTTAGCTTCGGTTTCAAGAGTTATGGATCTAACGCTCGTATCTGAGCTCGGACCAAGGGAGGAAGTGTAAAGCTTGCCGTCCTGGTGGTTGTAATCGATCTGAACCTGATTGTTGAACTCGGAGAGAGGAGCGGAATTGTTAAGCGCCTTCTTCTGCTCTTCGGTGCTTGCCTCAAGCTCTGCGCGAATAACGTCAACGCCTGCAACGACCTCATCCCTGATGTCAACGGTGCTGAATTCTCTTGCATTTACGTAACCGACAACCTCTGCGAGAGCCGCAAGGATCGCGTCGCTCTTTGCTTCAGCGCTTGCGTACTCGGCTACGATTGCATTTTCAACGTCCTTAATGGAAGCCGCGAATTCGGTTATGCTTCCGGTTCCGGTCTTTTCACCTGCAGATCCTGCGGAGATAGACTGACCGTATCTTGCGTTATAGATCTTTACGAGGTCGGCGGAGCAGCCCATGATTCTGAGGTCGGCGCCGCACTTGATGATCTCGTTCTTAACTGCGGACTCGCTTTCAAGAGTCGCAAGGTAAGCGTCGAATGCATCAAAATACTTGTTCATCAAAATCTGAAGGTTAGCATTTACGAGCATCGAATCGCTGTAAGAGCCGAGACCGTAAGAGTTGATGTAAGCATTAAGCTTATCAACTATCATATTCTGATAGATAAGAACGGTATCACCGCTGAGGTTTTCGAAGTAGTCAAGGTAGCCCTCGAATTCGCCGTATTCTGCAGCCTCTATAAGAGTCTTATAGGAGGAGTAGAGAGTCTTCGCGGATGCGGAGAGAGCGGATTCCTTAACGGGGCAAGCCTCAAGATGAGCGTGAAGCTCGTTCATAAGAACCTGATATCCCTCGAAGTTAACGCTTGCAACCTCCTGATATGCACTGTAAAGAACTCCGATATACTCGTTGTAAGCTCTTACCATATCGATGGAGAAGCCGTTTGCCTTGATGAAGTCGCGAGCACCCTCAAGAGCGTTCTTCTTGGTGTCAATACCCTTATTGGGATCGTCAAGAGACTTGAAGAGATAGTTCTTAACGTCGTTTGTTACCTTATTAAAGTAATCAAGAACGTTAGTGAATTCGGTAGATCCGAAGTCAAGCTTTGCCGCCTCCTCGTTGTTACCGCCGAGAAGGAGAAGAGCTATATAGAATTCCTCGAAATCGTAGTTAGCGTTGGAGGCAAGCTCCTTTTCGGTTCTTTCAAGAGCGATGTAAATTCTCGAGTAAGCAACGGAGAATCCTTCGGGAGCGGAGTATTCTACAACGGGGCAGGATGTAAGAATCGTCTCTGCGCTGTTGGAGTAACCCTTATCCTTAGCCTCTCTGAGGACCTCGTTGTAAGCATTTACAACGTTCTCGGAGAAGGAAAGCTCGGAATTGAACCATGCAATGTATGCGAGATTTTCACAGATGATCGCAGGAGAGAGAGATGCGTCAGCGTAATCGATAAGCGCGTTCTCTATTTCTGCGTAAGCGGCGTCGTACGCTGCCTTAAATGCTTCGTAGGACGAGCCGAACATGAACACGGTGTTGAAGTACGCGTTCTTGTCGTAGAGATTTGCGTAAACGGTCTTGAAGATCTCGAACTTAGCTTCAAGCCCCTCTGCCTCAGCATAAGCTGCAAGAAGCTCGAACGCTTCGTCATACTTAGTCGCTACGGGAGCAACGTCAGCGAAGTTCTTATCGATCTTATCAATGATCGCCTTGCAGGTATCGCCGGTAGTCTTAAGAGCCTTTCTCACACCGAGAACGGTCTTAGGAGTAGAAACGGTATTTACGTAAGCGAAGTAGTAATCAACGAGAGCGGAAATCTCTTCGGTAGTGCCGTTATTGATAACATTAAGAAGATCAAGGTAGATTGCGTTTCCGAGAAGCTCGGTAGCCTCAAGGAACATCGCGTTGAATTCTGCATAAGCAGGATCGGTAACGTCGTAACGACCGCTGAGGTATTCAACGCAAGCGAGACCGGACTCAAGAAGCTCTTCTCTGCTTGCGGAGGTGTTCGTAAGAACGGTGTCGATCTCATCCTTAACGTTGTAAAGAACGTGAGCAACGAGAAGCTTCTCAAGCATTGCGGAATCTGCGATGATTTCTGCTATCTTATTATTATATGTATTTATTGTGGAGAAACTGAGAGGAACTGCAACAAGGAAGGTGCGAGCGTCGTTTATACGAGCGAGCTTTTCTTCAGCACCGTCAGCCGCATCGATCTTCTCGATGAGGGCGTTGACAACGTTTGTGCGAAGAGCGTCATACTTCTCTATGAAAACGAGATACTCTGCGTCTGCCGTGTTAAGCGCAGAACCGAATATATAGCTGTAGAGTGTCTTAGCGGCAGTCTGCATAGCGGTAAGTTTAGCCGCCATATCCTCTGCGGATGCCACTTTATATGCTTCGTACGCGTCGTTGAAATCATTATAGAAGTCATCGAGAATGTCGTACGAAAGGGTGGTTTCGTCCATTTCCTTCTCGGTATAAACGGGAAGCTTATCCGAGCCGATCTTGTTATAAAGAGCGATTGCGTCGTCGCGAAGAATTACTCTCGCCTCGTTGTAAAGGTTTACAACCTCTTCGCAGAGGGGATATTCATTTACGAATTCGCGGAACGCTACGAGAACGGTGTATCTGTCACCGACCTGAACGAGCGAACGCATTTCGTCAATGTACTTTGCAGTTACGTAGCTGCATGCGAGCGCCGCATATCTGTCATAGTAGCCGTTGATCTCAGCGTCGTTAACGTCAAGCGCCTTACCAACGATATCGCTCTGATAGATCTGAAGAAGAACAGCCTTAAGCTTAGCGTCTGCTGCAGGAAGAGTCTCGGCATAATCGAGAAGAGCGGGAAGAGTAGCCACGCCGTCATCACCAACGCTCAATCCGTCGAAGACGATCACGGGCGCTTCAAATACAAGCTCATCCATAGCCTCAAGATCCTTACCGGCATCTTCAAACTCGGAGCAGATAGCTTCGCAAAGCGAATTATAAGCTGCAACGACCTTCTCGGAGAAGCAAACCGCGGAAGCGTTCTTTCCCGTAAGAACCTCGGAGAATTCAACGAGAAGAGCGATCTTTTCATCTGCAGAAGCAACTGCGTCGATCTTTTCGCCAAGCTTTTCCATCATTACGTTACAGTAAAGGTTGTATCCGTTGATGAACGAATAGTATTCTACGGTAACGGGGTTAACGGGAGTGCTCTTAAGATAGTTATAAACCTCGGAAAGAGTCGATCTGATCGTCTCGTAATCCGAATTCTCATCAAGAGTCTCGAGAAGCGCGTTAACGACGTTTATGTCGCCGGTGTAAACCTTGGAGCTTACGCCAACGTATTCGATTTCAGCGAACTTGTCGTAGAACTCAACGACGTCCTGCTGAGCCTTAAGAAGATCGTAATAGCCCTTCGCGTCGTAGCCTTCATAAAGCTCGGTAGACGAGAAGAGATTGTCAAGGAGGAGTCCAACGATTCCTACGCTTGCTTCGTTGATCTTTGTTTCAAGCTCGGAGTAGGTCATCTTCTGAGAAAGCTGAACGTTAGACGCGCTTGCAGGGCAGTCGCCGGGGCAAGGTGTATTGTCCATGAATTCCTCGAAGAGCTCTTCGGCAGTGAAGGTATACGATGCTCCGCATCCTTCGTTTACACAAGTATAACCGAGAGCGATCTCAAACTTGGATGCTCCTGAGCCAAAGTAGGGCGCTGCCGCGAGGTGCTTATAAACAACCGCGAGCTTCTCTGACTTTTCAGCGTCAGTAGCAGCGTCAACTCCTGCATCCTTGAAATAGAGATACGCGACCTTGGCGGTCATTGCGTTATACTCCTCTATAAGTGCGTCGTACCCTTCATCCTCGGGATTCACAGGGTTTTCGATGAGGTAGGTGTATACCTGGGCGAGCTTATTCGACTTAGCATCAAGTGCCTCGACCGGATTCTCAGCCGCAGCCGCACCGAGAAGGTCGCTTGCCGCCTCAACCGAACCTGTGTAAGACGCTTCGGCAATCGCGATGGTGACTACTGAGGATATGAGCAGTGCAACCAGAGCGAGAGCCATCAGAATTTTTTTCAGGTTTTTCATTCTTTTCTCCTTAAAATAGTTTCAATAAATTTCAGGTGACAATATTATATCATTAAATATAAAGGATTTCAACCTTTTTTTGAAAGTTTATATATTTTGACTATAATTTTCGCCGTTTTTCACAAATAAAAATCACGCACCGAAAAAACGCAAAAATGCGGACTCAGACGAATCCGCATTTTTATTTGCAAACTTTTGTTTGCGTTTAGTTGACTTTTCACAGCGTTAATTCAACACGGTATGGGTTCTTGTTGAAAAACCGATCATTTTTTGAAGAAGCGCTCTCCGCATCCATACTTTTCGTAAACGTAGTCGACGTCCTTGTCGCCTCTGCCAGAAAGCGAGACGAGAATCGCGCCGGATTTGTTCTCCTTGGCGTATTTCATAGCGTAAGCAACTGCGTGTGAGCTCTCGATAGCGGGGATGATTCCCTCATAGCGGGAGAGGTAGAAGAACGCCTCCATTGCCTCCTCGTCGCTAATTACGTCGTAGTGAACTCTTCCCTTGTCGCGAAGGTAAGCGTGCTCAGGTCCGACGCCGGGATAGTCAAGACCGCTCGCGATAGAGTAAACGGGGAGAGCCTCGCCGTTTTCGTCCTGAAGAAGGTAGCTGTCAAATCCGTGAAGCCTTCCCTTCTTTCCGTACTGCATAGTCGCCGCGTGATCTCCGATTGCCGAGCCGCGACCGAGAGGCTCGATTCCGTAGATCTCAACGGGGTCCGCAAGGAAGGGAGTGAACATACCGATCGAGTTAGACCCGCCGCCGACGCAGGCGCATACCGCGTCGGGGAGCATTCCCGTCATTTCAATAAACTGCTCGCGCGCCTCGTGTCCGATTACCGTCTGGAAGTCACGCACCATTTTGGGGAAAGGATGAGGGCCGAGCGCCGAACCGATACAATATATTGCTCTGTCGTACTCCTTAATATAAGCGTCGAACGCCGCGTCAACCGCCTCCTTAAGAGTCTTGAGACCTGCCGAAACGGGTATAACGTTCGCGCCGAGCATTTTCATTCTTATAACGTTGGGGTGCTGCTTTTCAATATCAACCTCCCCCATATAGATACCGCACTCAAGTCCGAAATAACCCGCCGCAGTCGCAAGTGCAACGCCGTGCTGACCCGCACCGGTCTCTGCGATAAGCTTCTTTTTGCCCATATACTTTGCAAGAAGTCCCTCACCCATGCAATGATTGAGCTTGTGCGCTCCGGTATGGTTGAGATCCTCTCTCTTGAGGTATATCTGGCAGTTTCCGAACATTCTGGAAAGGCGCTCACAATGATAAACGGGAGTGGGTATTCCCTGCACTTCCTTTCTGATTCTGCGAAGCTCGTTTATGAACTGTGCCGAGTGGCAGATTGCCTCGTATGCGTCGTCTGCCTCCTTGAACGCGGGCTCAAGCTCCTTTGCGACGTAAGCGCCGCCGAATTCTCCGAAATATCCGTCCTTGGTGGGAAGCTCTTTAAAATAGTTTTCAAATTCACTGTACTTATTCATTTTAATTCTCCTTAAATTTTCGAAATTATGTTGTTAGGCTAAAAGCAAATTTCAAGCTCGCCATCGTCTTGTGTTCGTTTTCATTTTTCTCCTTTTTCTGCGAAGCGTTTGCGGTGTTCGGTGGGATGCGTGTTAAATTAAACAAAAAGCCCCGAGTGCAACGAAAAGTTGCTCTCGGGGCGAAAATAACTTTCGCGGTGCCACCCGTATTTGAAGCCGCAGCCTCCTCACGTACGATATACGTTGTGCAAAGATAACGGTTGCCTGCCGTCGAAGCCTACGCAGCGTGCGCCTTCGGTTCGCCCTCGAAAGTCCATTCACTCTGATCCGGGACACCGCAATCACACCGTCTGCGGCTCTCTTGTGACCTTAAAATCAGGCTACTACTCTTTCTCTTCGGTTTGGGTAAATTATACATCTATTTTTCTTATTTGTCAAGTAAAAACCGTAAAATACTTAAAATTATCTTTTCCAATACTTTCTGTCAAGCGAGCGATACATTATCGCCTCGGCTACGTGCTCGGGGCGTATCTCCTCCGATTCGTCAAGGTCGGCAATGGTTCGCGCCACTCTGAGAACTCTGTCGTGACCTCTCGCAGAAAGACCAAGGGATTCAAACGCGTCGCGCATAAGCTTTGACGCCTCCTCGTTCGGAACGCAATATTTATGAAGAAGGTCAACGGGCATATTCGAGTTGAGAACGTCGGTTCTGTCTCCGTTTCTCTCAAGCCTTGCGGTCGCAAACTGACGCGCGCGATTTACTCTCTCGCGGATCTTAGCCGAAGGCTCACCCGCCGCGCTCTTTCCGGAGATCTCGTCGTATGAGACCGAGGGAAGCTCAATTTCAATATCTATTCTGTCAAGAAGAGGTCCGCTGACTCTTTCAAGATACTTTTTGGTCGAGGAAGGAGTGCAGGTGCATTGTCTGTTCGGGTCGCCGAAATATCCGCATTTGCAAGGGTTCATCGCACAAACGAGCATAAAGCTCGCAGGGAACGTAACGGTTGCCGCCGCTCTCGTAACGGTAACGACTCCGTCCTCAAGAGGCTGGCGAAGAGACTCGCTGACCGATTTCGGAAATTCAGGAAGCTCGTCAAGGAAGAGAACGCCGTTATGCGCCATAGAGATCTCGCCGGGACGGGGTGATGCACCGCCGCCGACGATACCGATTCTGCTGACCGTGTGATGCGGTGAGCGGAAGGGGCGCTCGGTTACGAGATTGGATTTGAGAGTTCCCATTACGGAGTGTATCTTCGTCGTTTCAACCGCCTCGCCGAAGGTCATATCGGGCAGGATCGTGGGAAGGCGCTCTGCAAGCATTGATTTACCTGCACCGGGAGGGCCGATCATAAGAACGTTATGTCCTCCCGCCGCCGCAACCTCAAGAGCGCGCTTTGCCTTGTACTGACCCCTTACCTCGGAGAAGTCCAACCCCGTGATAAGTTTTTTGTTGTAAAAGACGTTTTTATCGAAGGTTGTCGGCTCGATTTTTACAAGCCCCTTTATATGGTCAACAAGCTCTCTCAAGCACTTGACTCCGTAAACGGTAATACCGTCAACGACGCTTGCCTCACCCGCGTTTTCATAAGGGACGAATATCTCCTTTTTGCCCGAATCACGCGCCGAAACCGTCATCGGAAGAACGCCGCCGACAGCGCGCACGTCGCCCGAAAGCGAAAGCTCGCCGATAAGGCACTTATCCGAAAAGTCGTATTCCCTCGGGATGATTCCGTCGCTCTGAAGTATCGCCGCGATTATCGCAAGGTCGAATACAGAGCCTTCCTTCTTTATATCCGCGGGCGCAAGATTGACCATAAGGTCGAGCGCGGGGAACTTATATCCGCTGTTCTCACAGGCGGACTGAACTCTGTTCTTCGCCTCCTTTACTGCCGCGTCGGGAAGACCGACGAGGTCGAATCTCGGGATTCTGTCCCATCCGCTGCACTCAACGGCAACCTCAAAGCCCTGAATACCGAAAATTCCGGAGGAGTATATTCTTGAAAGCATATCGATAATCTCCCAAATAACGTTATTTAATTTTATTATACATCCCTTCTTCGATAAAATCAATAGTTTTATTGACTTTGCATCATATATGTGGTAAAATAAAGTAAGAATAAATTGTTTTGGAGGCAAAATGAAAATAATAAAAAACGTCTCTCTTAACGGAGAATTAACGGATATATCCGTTGAAAACGGAAAAATAATCGCCATCGGCAAAACCGACAAGGACGGCGTTGATTTTGGCGGCAATAAAATATACCCCGGTCTTATCGACATACATATCCACGGCTGTATCGGCTACGACACGATGGAGGGCGGACTTGAAGAGATGTCCGATTGGCTTCTCTCCGAGGGAACAACCGCTTGGTACCCCACCACTATGTCAATGAGCGAAGAGGATATAATCAAGGCAACGAACCAAAAGATCGACTTCGGTCACGGTGCATCGATAATGGGCTTCCACATGGAGGGTCCGTTCATCAACAAAAAATACAAGGGCGCAATGAACGAAAAGTATATAATCGAGCCCTCGGAAGAGCTTTTCAACAAATGTAAAAACGTCAAGAGAATAACTCTCGCGCCCGAAATCAACGGATCAAGCGAATTTATAAAGAACTGCCCCGCGCAGGTCTCCCTCGGACACACCGATGCGGATTACGAAACGATCAAGGAAGCCTTTAAAAACGGCGCAACCTCGCTCACCCACACCTACAACGTTATGCCCGGTATTCATCACAGAGCTCCCGGCCCTATCGGTGCAGGATTTGACACCAAGCACGTATTCGCAGAGCTTATAAGCGATGGAAAGCACATTCATCCCTCGGCGGTCCGTATGCTCATCACCCTTTACGGCACTGACAGAGTTATCCTTGTCAGCGACGCGATGTGCGCGGCAGGACTCGGTGACGGCGAATACGAGTTCGGCGGTCAGACAATGACGGTCAAGAACGCAACCGCACTCACCCAGGGCGGCAACCTCGCAGGCTCAACGGCGACGCTCCTTGAGTGCGTAAGATGCGCCGTAAGCTTTGGAATAGACGAAGCCGAAGCATTCAAAATGGCAAGCGAAAACCCCGCGAAGCTACTCGGTCTTAACAAGGGTAAAATCGAGGTTGGATACGATGCAGATTTCGTTATTGTAGACAACGATTTGAAGCTCGTTAAGGCAATCGCAAGAGGCGAATTTTAAGTAAATAAAGGTTTACACGAAAGATATGACGAACAAGATACCTGAAAGCTTCTCCAGAAGTGCCTTGCTACTCGGCGAGGAAGGAATTTCACGCATATTCGCGTCCCGTATCGCGATTTTCGGCATCGGAGGGGTCGGCGGACACGCTGCAGAGGCTCTTGCGAGAGCAGGCGTCGGCCACATAACGCTCGTCGATGCAGACGTCGTTTCCGAGTCGAATATCAACCGTCAAGCAGTCGCTCTTCACTCCACCGTCGGCAGGAGCAAGGTGGAGGTTATGATGGAAAGAATTGTTGACATCAACCCAAGCGCCGAGGTCGTTTGCAAAAAGGTGTTTTACTCCCCCGAAAACGCCGATGAATTCGACCTCTCATCCTTCGATTATATAGTGGACGCAATTGATACCGTGACATCAAAGCTCGATCTTATCGAGCGCGCAAGTAAGCTCGGTGTGAGGATCATATCGGCAATGGGCGCGGGCAACAAGCTTGACCCCACCGCGTTTGAGGTCGCGGATATATTTAAGACCTCGGTATGCCCGCTTGCGCGCATCATGCGAGTCGAGCTTAGAAAAAGAGGAATAAAGCATCTTAAGGTGGTTTATTCAAAGGAAGAGCCGATAAAGGCAATCGCCGATAGCACGGGCGGCAGACACGCCCCCGGAAGCATTTCCTTCGTTCCCTCGGTAGTCGGACTCATCATTGCGGGCGAGGTCATAAAGGACATTGCAAAAAATCTTCAAAAATAATTTGTAAACATATTGACATTTCAATTTTTTGGTAGTATAATCAATAGCGTTGCAAAAATAAAGCCTTGGTGAAATCCCAAGGCTTTTATATTGATTATTTATAAGAGGAAGAAATTATGTACATTTTACTCGGTATGTCGATCGCGCTTCTCGCGGGTCTTATGCTGTCCCGTGTAGCAAAAATCCTTAATCTCCCCGCAGTAACGGCTTATCTCGTTGCGGGAATACTTATCGGTCCTTTCGTTCTCGGTGCGTTTAACGTAAGAGGAATAGGACTCACCTCTCTTGAAGAGGTTGAAAGCTTCTCGCTCCTTTGCGACGTTGCTCTCGGATTCATCGCCTTCTCTATCGGTAATGAATTCAGAGTCTCACAGCTTCGCAAAATCGGAAAGCAGGCAACCATAATCGGTATATTCCAGGCTTTAGTTACCACCGTTGTGGTTGACGCGGCTCTTATCGGTCTCCATTTCGCAATGAGCGATAAGCTCACCTTGTCTGCGGCAATCGTTCTCGGTGCTATCGCAACGGCAACCGCACCCGCGGCAACGCTCATGGTCGTTCGTCAGTATAAGGCAAAGGGTCCGCTCACCGATATCCTCCTTCCCGTCGTTGCACTCGACGACGCAGTCGGTCTCGTTATATTCGCAATCTCGTTCGGAGTTGCAAGATCGCTCACCGCTGAAAGCGTAAACGTTCTCTCGATCGTGCTTGAACCGATCATCGAGGTCGTTCTCTCACTTGCGCTCGGATTCGTTGTTGGTCTTCTCTTCACCTTCTGTGAGAGATTCTTCCACTCTCGTTCAAAGAGACTTGCAATCTCGGTCGCATTCGTACTTATGACGGTTGCGATCTCAAAGTACGAGGGTTCTATCTTTGGTCTCCACATTGCATTCTCTCCCCTTCTCGCTTGCATGATGCTCGGAACTGTGTTCTGCAATACCTGTGATTTCTCCGAGGAGCTTATGGACAGAGTTGATAGATGGACTGCCCCCCTCTTCGTTCTCTTCTTCGTATTCAGCGGAGCTGAACTCGACCTTGAGGTATTCACGAGCATCTCAATAGTTATCGTCGGTATCGTTTACATAATCTCCCGATCAATTGGAAAATGCTCCGGCGCATTCCTCAGTGCAAAGGCGGTTAAATGCGATAAAAACATCGTAAAATATCTCGGTATTACCCTTCTTCCGCAGGCAGGCGTTGCACTCGGAATGGCAACCACCGCTTCCGACAAGCTTGGTGAGCAGGGTCATATAATCGCAAGCATTACCCTCTTCGCAGTTCTCGTTTACGAGCTTATCGGTCCGCTCCTTACCAAAATCGCGCTTACCAAGGCGGGCGATATCACTCCCGAGGGAAAAACCAGCGCAAGAAACGCGCAGATCACCAAATAAATTGATCCGAAAGTTCGGGAAAGCCTCCCGAACTTTCTTATTTTTTATAAAAAGTTTATTTTTAGTTTCTTTTTATATGGTAACATAAGGCAAGTTTTGTAAAAGGAGCTTTAAAAATGTCAGCTGAGAAATTTAAAGACACACGCAAGCCGTGGTTCAGATTCGTTAAAAAAATCATGCGCATTTTCATAAAGGAATCTAAATTTACATACCTTGGCGACGAGCTTACACAGCCCACGATCGTCCTCTCCAACCACGTTGGTACGTCAGCACCGCTTGCATGGGAGCTTTACGGTAAAAAGCACGTAAGATTCTGGGGCGCATCCGAAATGAACTCGGGACTCGTCTCACTTTATAAATACCAGACTAAGGTGTATTATCACGAGAAGAAGCATTGGAATCTCTTCCTTGCAAGGCTCTTCTGCCTCATCGCCTCTCCCTTGACCGCGATGTTCTATAAGGGTCTTGAGCTTATATCCACCTATCACGACGCAAGATTCAAAAAAACAATCGACGAAAGCATTCAGGCAATAAAGGACGGAAACAACATCGTAATCTTCCCCGAAATATCCGACAAGGGCTACCTCGACGTTCTTGAAGGATTCCATCCCGGATTTACCGTGCTTTGCAGTATCCTTCTTAAGAAGGGCATCGATATGCCCATAACCGTCGCATACTATAAGAAATCCGAAAAGCACTATATCGTTGATAAGCCCGTAATGCTCTCCGAGGTATTCGTTGAGGGTATAGCGAGAGAAGAAATTGCAGAAAGATTCTGCAACAGATGCAACGAGCTTGGACAGATGAAGCTTGAAGAAAAGGAATGCGATAAGGTTCCCGAAATAGCCGCATAAATATTTAAACCCGAAAAGCACTGCTTTTCGGGTTTTTCGTTTATTGAAGTTCGAACGCAAAATTTTCGTATTTAAGAGTAGATCCGATATCCGCACCAAGCGGGAGAAGCGCCATTGCGATGAACAATTCTTCCCCGCTCTCAAGATCCTTAAGATATGCGTATTCGCCCTCTATTTTGGTTATTTCGTAAATCTTAGTTTCCATTTTAAGCCTTTTTCCTCATAAAAGTGTGATACTTAACGCGATTTGGCTTCGTCTCGGAATCAACGACGTTTACGTCACAGTAAAGATACGGAGCGTTCTTATCGTTGACTCTGCCCTCTCGCTCGGGGATGTGGTATTTTTCCGGTGTATACGAAGGGTCAAGGATGCAGAACTCCTTGCCGTCGGTTGATATGAGAGCCATATAATGACCACTCTTGGTGAAAAGACCAATCTCCTTACCATTGGGAATTCCTACGTGGCAGACTATTGCGCCACCGTTCTGCAGGCAGGTGATAGCCTCGGAAAGATCCGACGTTCCATGGTAGTCTAGCCCGAATTTTTCGGCAATCACGGGTGCGAGGATTTTCATATCCGTTCCAACCGAATGGTTCGCAACACAATCCTCGGAAATTCTGATGCATTCCTCAAGCTCAAGAGTCTTGTCGGTTAGAAGATCGACTACCATACAAACCGA
>JAZLEH010000007.1:0-5919 GCA_045615165.1 Eubacteriales bacterium
GCGCACGACTTTGGAGCTTTCAGAATAGCGCACAGATCGCGCGAGGTAAATTCCTCGGGAAGCTCCTCGGGTAAAAGTGCAGCGTAATCCTCTCTTTTCGTGAGTAAAACCGTTTTTATAAGCTCACGCGGAATTCTGTCAAGCTTAGTCGAGCCCTTGTGACGAGTCTTATCCCATCCGTCAAGATACTTATATTCCTCAACCGAAATCAGCATCATTTTTACAGAAAGATTTTCAGAACGAAGAAATCTTCTTATCATATAAAGCTCGGAAAAAGCGGTATAAACGCTCTCGTGCTTCGGGCTTTTTTTCGGCTCGGATATCTCCCCCGTTGATTTATCAAGCCAACGAAGAGTTTTTTCGGTTATAACGGGAATCACAACGGTAGTTTTCACTGCGGGGAGAAAAGCCTCGAGCTTCTTGATCAGTCGCTCTGCCGAGCGGGTCTGTATTTCGTATATTCCCTGCCCGTTCTTTATATCCGCAACGAATCCGAGATATTCAACCTCGTGAAATTCGGCGTTTGGCTCAACGGTGAGCTTTAATATCTTATGAAGAGTTTTTTCAGCGAGTCCGCCGATGCCGACCGTTGAATGCGCCTCCGAAAGAACTCTGTCTCTCGCAAGAGAGAACGCCTCGCGCTCAGTCATTTTGAGAGAGCGCCGCGCGGCATACGTGAGCCGCCTCGGCATCCATATTGCATTCGAGGTGAACGAGCCTTACCGAGCGGATCGTCCTGTCGGCTAAGACCATAGTTTTTGAGGTTGCGACGGGATGCGCCTTGGGAATATATATCTGCTTCATAAATCGGATCACCGCCTCGTCCGTCGATATCGGATGGGCGATATTTTTTTCGCCTCTTTCAAGGAACGCGATTCCGCTAAGAGGGCGCATATCGTTTTTACCGTAGTTTTCCTTACCCTGCCAAGGAGTTCCGCAGGCGTACGGAACGCCGTCAATAAAGCGGAGTATCGGCTTATCGCCGTTAATTATCTCAGCCTCACCCGAAAATTCGGAGAGCCAAAGGCGGGTATGAGTCGTTTTTCCGACGCCGCTGTTCGCGGTTATTATATACGCTCTGTCACCGATTCCGATAACGCTTCCGTGGAAGAGAAACGCATCGTAATCAGGGAGCCTTGCGGCAATTTTTCTGTATGCGATAAGGCTCTCGTAATATCCGCGCGGATAATCCGTGCCGGAGAAGCGGCGCTCCTCGTCAATATCCTCCTCACTGACGCTTACGGTGAAGAGGGGCGGCTCGCTCGTCAGATAATCCTTTGCCTGGATCTCTATATGGCGATATCTGTTTTCAATACCGATGCTGAGTCCTGCGATCTTAATTACCGTCACTCTGAGCCTCCGTAAATTTATTTGCAAACGTAGTGTTTCCGACAGATGAGATCCACACAGCGCCGTCGTTCATCCCCTCGGCAAGAACCACGTTCTTGATCCTTGCGCAGTTAAGGAACGCATTTGCGTTAACGACGAGAAGATCCTTCGGAAGGTAGATGCGCTGAAGAGAGGTGCAGTTTGCAAAAGCACTCTCCATTATTCCGCTGACGCTATCGGGGATTATTATCGTGTTAAGGGTTGCGCACTTTTCAAACGCACCCTCGGAAATTTCGGTAAGAGCGGTCGAGAGAGTCACGAATCTCAGTGCCTGACAGGATCCGAAGGCGTAAACGCCGATCCTTTTAACGCTATTGCCCATCTCAACTCTTTCAAGAGTTGCGCAAAGCTCAAATGCGTAATCCCCTATCTCAACGACGGTCTCGGGAAGTATTACCTCTCTTAAGGAAAGGCAGTTTGCAAACGCCATGACCGATATCGTCTCAAGCTTATCGTTAAACTCCACCTCGGAGAGGGTGACGCAGTTAAGGAATGCGTATGACGAGAGCGCGTAAAGCTCCTCGGGAAGAGTGATCTCCGTGAGCGCAAGGCAATCTCTGAACGCGGATTGGCAAATCATCTTTATATCGTCGGAGAGTGTGACCTCGGAGAGAATATCGCACTTAGAGAAGGAATATTTTTCAATATATCTCTCAATGGAGGAAAGATCGACCGCGCCGAGCGCCTCGCAGGCGTAGAATGCGTACTTACCGATCGACTCAACGCCGCCGAGGTTGATATCCGAAAGAGTCATACAGGTGTGGAATGCACCGTCACCGATAACCGAAACCGATGAAGGAAGATCTATCTCAACGAGTGAAACGCACTCGCGGAAAGCTTCAACGCCAATCTCGGTAACGCCCTTCGGAATATTGATATCCGTAAGCGCGTGGCAATATTTAAACGCCTGCGACGAGATTTTCGTAACGCCCTTCGGAAGCTTTATTTCAGAGAGAGCCGAGCAATCGTAGAATGCGCACGCACCGATCGTTTGATATCCACTGCCGAGCGTTACCGAGACAAGCTCGACAGCACCCATACAGAGGTTTTCGGGAATGTTTTCGGTAGATGCGTAATAAGCGATGCTTGCAAGCGACTTGCAATTCATAAACGCGCTGATTCCGACCTCAACAACGCTTTCAGGGATGGTAACGGTAAGAAGTCCGCTTCCCATAAACGCGCCGTCGCCGATAGACTTAAGGCTTTTCGGAATGGATATCTCAGTCAAGGAGGAGGCGTTATTGAAGGCAAGCACGCCAATGCTCTCTATTCCCTCGGAAACATTGATTGAAGAAAGCCTTTTGCAACCGTCGAACATAGAGTCGGAGATATATTTAAGCGACGAGGGGAGAGTCACGCTAACAAGTCCGCTGCAGCCCGAAAATACACCGTCACCGACGGAGACTACGCCCTCGGGCAATGAAATGCTCTTAAGCATAACGCAGCCCTTAAAGGCGTAAGCGCCGATCTTTGATATACGAGCGTTGCCGAAGTCAACCACCTCGAGGTTTACGGCATCGGCAAAGGATGCGTCGCCGATCGAAATATCACCCGAGACGAAATGAACCTCAAAGAGATCACGCGAGTCGATAAACGCCGCAGAGATCGACTTTATACCGAGCCCCTCGGGGATGGTAAGGGATATTCCCTTAACGCCGCTCTTGGTGATAATGCGTGCGTAATCGGTTTCGGCAAGCTGTCTGTCTATAGTGAGTGCCGCTTTGTATTTTATAAGAATTCCGTCGCCGACGATATTGAATTCATCGGAAAGGGATGAGTAATACGCCGTGTTATAAAACGCGGAGTCTCCGATATAGGTAACGCTCTTCGGGATATTTATATCCTTAAGATATATCGCGCTGAAGAAGGCGTTATCCTCTATTCGCTGAAGCCCCTCGGGAAGGACGACGGTTTTCAAGGAATAGCAGGCGCTGAAGGCATAGGCTGAAACCGAGGTCACGTAATCGGGAGCGGTATACTCCGCAACCGTGGATTTCGGTGGCATTATGATAATTCTCTTCTCCGTTTTGTCAACGAGAGCGCCGCCCAATGAAGTGTATCTTGCGTTTTCGTCAGCGACGGTAATGCTTTGAAGCTTCGAAGCCGAGAGGAACGCGTCGTCTCCGATCTCTGAAACCGAGGCGGGTATTGTGATATCCTTTATTGCAGAGCATCCGCAGAAGGCTTCGCTTCCGATCTTCGCAAGGGATGCGGGAATATCGATCTTCTCGATTCTGCCACAGCCGAAGAAGGCTCTTTTGCCGATCTCCGTAACCTCACCGAAGCTTACGCTCTTAAGCGAGATACAGCTTTCAAATACCGAGTCGGAGATCCTCTTCACTCCGTCGGGAATCGCAACGTCTTCAAGAAGCGTACATTCAAAGAACGCGTACTTACCGATCGAGGTTACGGTATCCGCGATCTCAATCTCCTTTATAGAGGTCTGATAGAAGGCGTAGTCACCGATAGACTGAAGCATCGAGGGCATTTCCACTTTATTAAGCGCGGTGCAACCGTAGAAGGCGTAATCGCCGATCTCTTTTACGAGTGCGCCGATCTTTACCGAGGTTATTCTGTCGTAAGCGGATTCAAGGCTTCCCTGCGTTTCTGCGTAGTTATCCCTGAAAGCGCCGTCACCGATTGCGGCAACCGATCGTCCGAGTATGGCGGTGGGTATCTTTACCTCGGTTGAGTGACCGAGATAGCGAGTGATCTTTATTTTATCATCACTCGTGATTACGTACTCAAAGTCACCGTAGTTATATATTTCATCAGACCCGTCCTCACCGTCGCGATTAAGAATAAAGACGACAGCTAAAACGGCAGACACGAGAAGCAAGGCAAGGATAGATATTAAAATTATATTCCTTTTTTTGCGGCTAAGTTCCATATTTACTCCAAAATATTTTATCTTATTATAATCTTATTATATTATTATACATTATTTATACGGCTTTGTCAATTAATTTAAAAACTTATGCATAAAACCGTGATACCGAGCGAAAAATACAAGAAAAAGGAAAGGATTTTTACGGAAAATGAAAAAAATTATAGCAATCATTTTATGTGCGGCGGCGCTTTCCGCCCTCGTCGCGCAGGCGGCGGTCGCATCGGATCTCGGAAGCGGTGCGGCAGTCGTCGCAAACGACGTTAGGATAGTCAAAAGCACTCTCTACGGGAAAAAATTAAGCTTCTCCGACGTTGATTTCAAGCAGGGCCTCTGTCTTACCGACTTTAAGAGCATCACGATAACTAAGCTTCCGAAAAGCGCGGAGGGAACGCTTATGCTCGCAGGAAGAAGAGTCAGCGAGGGCGCAACGATAAAAAGAAAGAATCTCGCCTCCCTCGTGTTTATTCCGACCGACAAGGAGGTCAAGGAGGCGCAATTCCTATTCACGATCGACGAATACGCATCGGGCGAGGAGATCCCATTCGTTATACGCTTCACCGACAAGATAAATTACGAGCCGACTGTCAAAGACGAGGCAACCGCCGCGACCTTGCTTAAGACTCAGCGGGAGATCGGCGCTCACGGAAGAATGTTTGCCGAGGACGGCGAGGGTGACGAGCTTGAATTTATCATAGTTTCCTACCCCGAATGCGGAACGCTCGACCTCGTTGACAGAAAAAGCGGAGAATTCGTCTATATGCCCGACGAATCCTTCGTCGGTAAGGATTCGTTCGTTTACGTTGCGAGAGATTCGTACGGTAATTTCTCCGAGACTGCGACGGTGTCAATAACCGTCAGCGAGAGGATGAGCGAGGTGAAATACGCCGATATGACCGAGAGAGCGGAATATAACGCCGCAGTCGCCCTGACGGCTATGGGGATTATGAACGGGCGCGTTATCGGTGACGGAACTTATTTTTCACCCGACGAGAGCGTGAGCCGCGCCGAATTTACCGCAATGGCGCTTAAGGCACTCGGCATCCGCGCAGATTCCTCCATCGGCGCAACCTATTTCGATGATAACGACGAGATACCGAAGCCACTGCTCGGCTATATTGCAACTGCGCAGAGGATCGGCGTTATAAACGGTGTGTTTGAGGACGGAAAATTAAGCTTTAATCCCAACGACGCAATAACAAAATACGATGCGGCAATGATAATGGCGAGCCTTACCGATCTTAAATCGAGTGAGTCCTCCGTCGTTATCACCGAGAACGTGCCTGTGTGGGCTACCGAGAGCGTTGAGGTAATGTGCGAGGCAGGCGTTCTTCAGGCGAGCGACGGAGTTATTGACGGAGGTGCTGTCGTTACCCGAGCTGACGCGGCAAGATACCTTTACCGTCTTATTGAAATTTCCTGAGACTTAAAAATATCGGCGATCCTCGGTCGCCGATATTTTCGTTATTATATTTTTACTTTTCCTTTTTCGCGATCTGCCGCGCGATCTCCTTCGGTAGGTCGGAGGGAGTCACTCCGTAGGATGAGAATTCACCTGCGAGGCTATCCCCTGCTATCGCGTGGAAATAAACCGCAAGCGCGGAGGCGCGGAGGTTAGTGGTCTTATTCTGCGCTACGAGAGC
>JAZLEH010000008.1:0-6351 GCA_045615165.1 Eubacteriales bacterium
TCCGAGTGGCAGAATGCAAACGGCAACGTTATCGACACCACCTACGACCTCGTCGGCAACCCCATTAACCATGCAAGCCTTTCCGGAATCGCAGTTGCACTTAATAACGGTTGGTACGATATAGGCTACGACGGTTGGGTAAACAAGACCGAGGGATCTGACGGCTCGCTTACATACGTTGAGGGCAAGGTTAACGTATTTGCTCCCAAGCTTGCGCTCGTTGCAAACCTTAAAAATGTTTACGGTAACGTAGCTCTCTACTCGCACATGGGTTACTCCACCTATATCGCAAAGCCCGATGAGAGCGCTAATATCGTATTCGACGTTAGGAATAGCGTCGCTGACGAGGTTCAGCAGACCGGATTCTTCGCTACTAATAAACCCACTGAAACGCTTACCGGCAATAACGGTTCTAAGAATATCGTTATGAACGGCAAGACTATAAGCTGCTATTTCGATACAGTTTGGGCAAATCTTGATTCTTATACCGACACTAACCGTATCGTAAGATTTGAGGTTACCGAGTGCGAATTCAACGGCATCGAAGGCATTCAGGATGAGGAGAAGAACATATACCTCGAACAGATCCTTAAGATCGACTTTATGGCTTACTTCAACAGAGTCGTTGAGATCTACGGTTGCGATACCGATGAATCAAGACTTATGTACAGCATCGTTGCACTTAAGGAAGAGGTTAACAAGGCAACGAACACCCTCACCGATGATGCAAAGGCTCACCTTAATGAGTTCTTCGCAAAGTTCGATAATCATACCGATTGCAAGTGCAAGTTCAGCTTTGATGACGTAACGTTCACCGAAGAGGAAAAGGCTATAACCGCTGATTCCTACGCAGCTCTTAAAGAGCAGGGTATTCTTGCAGTAAGCTTCTCCGCTGATATCAATAAGCCCACGCTTATCATTTACTCAACGAAGAACGAAAAGCCCACCATTACTTATAAGAATGCAAACGGCAGTTACGTTTCTCACACTAATTTCTCCGTATCGAAAGATGCAAGCTATGATATCGATGGCACAATGTGCTATAAGATCACGGTTAACTCCATTCCTGCGGTAAGCCTCTCAGAGGTATTCAATATTAGCTACGGTGGTGCTACCGGTCAGTATTCACTCGCAACTTATATAACCAATAACCCCACGGTTAATATGGCAAAGTTGCTCTACACTTACTCCAAGGCAACCATCAATTACAGACAGGAAACCGAAGCTGAATTAAACAAATAATAATTAAGTAAAGTACATAAAAGCATAACATGATTGGGAAGAAAGGGCGGCGTTTGCCGCCTTTTCTTTTTGCTTGGAGATTTTGGTACAAATCGTCGTTTCCGCGCTCGTCGTAGGTTTCTACGCCGTCGCTTGTCAGCCGACGATTTCTACTCAAAATCTCCTGCGCAAATGGGTGGGGATTTATTTTGAGGACGCGCGGACAGTCGGGGACGCCTGTCCCTACAAATATCGTAACAATGCGGCGCGAAATATTGCATACCAATATAACGAACGATTCGCGAGGCACGATGGATCACATCCCCCGTAGGGACGCGCGGACAGTCGGGGACGCCTGTCCCTACAAATATCATAACAACGCGGCGCGAAATATTGCATACCAATATATCAAACGACCCGTGAGGCACGATGTATCACATCCCCCTGTAGGGACACTCGGGGACGCCTGTCCCTACAAATATCGTAACATCGCGGCACGAAGTAAAGCATACCAATATATCAAACGATCCGTGAGGCACGATGGATCACACCCCCCGTAGGGACAGGCGTCCTCGACTGTCCGTGATACGCCTCTTTGGGCATCTTTCTCCGAAAATATTTCGTAATTTTTCAAATCTATTGACACGGGGCTTTGATGTTGATATAATATTGTTAAAATATAAATATTTTAAAGGAGTTCAATATGAAGCTTTCCGAACTTGCGGCGTCTTTCGGCGTTGAAACCTATCCTGAAAAATACGAAGAGGTGTATTCCTCTCTTGCTCCCGATGCGAAGAAGATATTCACGCGCGAATATCTCACCGCCGTCGAGAATAAATACGGTTGCTTTAAACAGCACTTTGAGAACCTTGTTCGCGGCGGCGAAGCGGTTCTTGAAAACGACGATCTTGCGACCTGGATCGCGGTTATCGCAGAGTTTAACAAGGTTGCCCCCCTTGAAGACCTTAAGCTCGGCGGCACTACCTTCCCGACGAATATCGAGGGCGCGGGCGCTGATATGATGCGCATTTTCCCGCTTATCGCTCTTATGGAGCGCACTACGGAAATGTTCTACGCTCACGGATTTAATCTTAAAGAGGTTTCGGGAATTTACAACGTGTTTGAAATCTCCCTCAGACTCTCCGAGGCAACTCTTCACAGACCCGGCTTCACCTCTACTTATTACGGCTGGTCGCTCGTTTATATGAGATGCGAGATGTTCGACTACGGCTCGTTCAATTTCCAGTTTAGGAAATATGAAAACAAGTTCATCATTCTTCGCAATAAGGAGTCCGGCGAGTACGTCGCTATTGCAACTGCCGGCAGATTCCACAGAGACGGAAAGACCCTCGGCGATGCAGGCTTTACCGATGAAGAGGGCGCGTTCGATGCAGAGTTCGCAGAGAGTGAGTCGGAGTTTGTAGGTCACCCCGTTAAGAACGCTTGCGTTATGGCAGAGTCCGCCGTGTTCAAAAAGACGGATTATGAGGTCGCACTCCGCGAGGGCGATGACGTTATCGGTCTCCACATCCCCCGCAACGTAGATTTCTCCGACGAGGCTATCGACGAAAGCTTCAAGAACGGTTGGAAGATCGCGCTTGAAAGATTCCCCGAATACTCTCCGAAGCTTCTTATGTGTTCCTCTTGGCTTCTCGATCCCGGACTCGAGGCGATTCTCGGCGATCAGTCAAGAATTGTTAAATTCGGTAAGAGATTCTTAAGATTCCCCGGCGGCGCGGCAAACGGTCGCGGCGGTTACAGCTTCGTATTCCTCGGTTATGAGGAGAACGAAAATCTTCCCGAGGATACAAGCCTCAGAAGAAAGCTTAAGGCGCATTATCTCGGCGGCGGATTTACATATTTCGTTCCGGGTGTGATAACAGGAGATTATTATAAATAAAACTTCTGCGCAAATGGCTTGCCGTGTTTTGCATTAACGCGCGGACAGTCGGGGACGCCTGTCCCTACAAATTGCATTACAACGCGGCGCGAAATATTGCATACCAATATAACGAACGATTCGCGAGGAACGATGTATCACATCCCCCGTAGGGACGCGCGGACAGTCGGGGACGCCTGTCCCTACAAATTGCATAACAACGCGGCGCGAAATATTGCATACCAATATAACGAACGATTCGCGAGGAACGATGTATCACATCCCCCCGTAGGGACAGGCGTCCTCGACTGTCCGTTACCCCTGCGAATCGGGATTTCATCAGCATCATCGGATACCAAAGCCTTCTCCTAGTCGGCGAAGGCTTTTAAAATAAAATACAAAAAAAACAGGAGTGCTTTTATGAAGATCATACTTACCGAACGAAATGAAACGATTGATTATGCGGCAGAGGAGCTTAAAAAATATATAACCGCTATGTCGCGCGGAAGAATCGTTCCCACTGTTACAGAGTGCGGGGGCGCAGACGAGGGAATAACCCTTGCGCTTCTTTCGACCCTTTCGCTTGACGGGGCTGAAATTTACGATCCTATGAACGATGATATTATGGACGTTGACGTCAAGGATGGCGTAGGTCACATTGCGGGAAGCAATTACAGGAGCATTCTTTTCGGCGTATATAAGTATTGCTATTCTCTCGGATGCCGTTATCTTCGTCCGGGTCCTGACGGTGATTATATTCCTAAGGCAGACGTTTTGAATCATTCCTTTAAATACAGAAAGAGGGCTGACTCCCCGATAAGATGCGAGATCATCGAGGGAAACGTTTCATACGAGCACTGTCGAGAGACGGTTCTTTATCTTCCTAAGATATATATGAACGCGTATATGATCGAGGGATACGTTCCTTATTCGTATCTGCACAAGTGGTACGGTCACGTCGGAAACACGGCTCTTCGCCGCAAGGGCTATTACGCGGATTATAATATGCTTGACGACTATATGCGACTCCTTGAGCGCGATATAAAGAAGACCGGTCTTCAGCTTCACACCCTTGGACACGCGTGGATGTTTGAAAAGCTCGGTATGAAGCACAGCGCAGAGGCGAGAAATTCGCCTTCACCGCTCCGCGATGAATATAAAAAGTACGTTGCCGAGGTTGGCGGAAAGAGAGAGCTTTATCACGGCTCGCAGTTCTACACTAACTTCTGCTACTCCAACCCCGAGGCGAGAGAGATTCTCGTTGATACGGTGGTTGACTACGCGAAAACCAACCCCCACGTTGATTACGTTCACCTCTGGCTTGCCGATTCGACAAACAACTGGTGCGAATGCGCCGAGTGCAGAAAGCTTGAACCGAGCGACCACTACGTAAAGTTTCTTAACGAGGTTGACGCGGCGCTCACTGCGGCAGGGCTTGACACGCGCATCGTGCTTATAATGTACGTTGAGACGGTACGCCCCCCGAAAACGCTTAAGCTCGACCACCCCGAGAGATTCATTATGACGGTTGCGATAGGCTCGCATTATGAGAATGGATATAAGAAGGAGGAGTGCAACGAGCCTCTTCCGCCCTTTGAGCTTAACAACTTCAAAGCCTTCTCCCCTCAGCTTCAGTTCAAGTGCCACGACGAGTGGAAAAAGATAACTCACGGTGCAAGAAGCGCGATATTCGAATACCGCTTCTATATGGACCATTACGCCGACCTCGGATATATGCAGATCGCGCGCGAGACCTACCGCGATATGCGTTCGCTTGATGCGATGGACTTCCAGGGCTGTATGACCGACAAGACCCATAGAAACTATATGCCCACCGCTCTTCCGATGATCGTAATGGGTGAGACGCTCTTCGATCACTCGATCGACTATGAGACTATGACGCGCGAGTATTTTGAGGGTGCGTTCGGTAAGGACGGAGCGGCGTGCCGCGAATATCTTGAAAAGCTCACCGACCTCCTCTCTCCCTCAAACTTCCGCATTGATGCGAAGCTTGATATTGAGAACCGCGGAGTCGGAGAGACTGTCAGCAATAAGGAGAGCTGGAAGAATAATCCCGCCGTTGCAGAAAAGGCGGAGAAGATCCCCGCGCTTCTTTCCGAGTTTGTGCCCGTGATAGACGACAATATTGCATACGCCACGACGATTTCGCAGATGGATTCTTGGAGATACCTCAAATACCATTCCAAGATAGTTGAGATATTCTCGCGTTTGCTCCTCGCGGGTGCTAAGGGGGATATCGAAAAGGCGCAGGAGGTGTACTTCGAGCTTGAAAAGTATATTTCCGAAAACGAGCTTTGCTTCCACTACGTGTTCGACGGCTTCCTCTTCTTAAGATCACTCAGAAGAAAGATAGGACTCCCTGCAGTGCCTTATTATGACTAAAATCGAAGGAGATCGGATATGCAAAACTATTCTATAATGCCTCTTAACGATAAGCATATCGAAGAGATCTGCGAGGATATAAGAAATCAGTACGAGAGCGGCGTTACCACCTGCGCGCTCTTCCAGATGACCCTCGTTCCCGAGGGAACGCCCGTCGTTGACAAGGTAACGAGCCTCGTTAAAAAGTACAAGCTCTTTAAAACCCGCCTCGATAGAATGGGAGTTAAAAACGGCGTCCTCGTTCAGGCGACGATCGGCCACGGAAGAAAGCTCAACGAGCTTTCACCCTTCACGAAATACGAGGGGATCGTGCCCGGCACGGAGGCTGACACCTATTGCCCCTTCGACGACGATTTCTGCAATCACATGCGCGGCGTTTTTGCGGCTATTGCCGAGGCAAAGCCTGCCGCAATAATGGTGGACGACGATTTCAGGCTTATGGGCAGACGCGGAAGCGGATGCGCCTGCAGGCTTCACCTCGCCGCGATAAATAAAAAGCTTGGCAAGAATTTCACCAAGGACGAGCTTTACGCGGCAATGTGCGCAGACGAGGACGGATCGATTTCCGAGGCGTTCGTTGAAGCGCAGGGCGAGGCTCTTCTTAAGGCGGCGCGCGCAATGCGCGAGGGAATCGACTCGGTCGACCCCACGATCCCCGGCTCTTATTGCGGATGCGATTTCAATATCGAGTTTGCTGAGGATATTGCAAAGATCCTTGCGGGTGAGGGAAACCCCATAACCGTCAGGATCAATAACGGTAACTACACTCCTGCGGGCGCGCGCAAGCTGAGCTTCCCGAGCTATCGCGCGGCAATTCAGGCAGAGCATATGAAGGGGAAGGTCGACGT
>JAZLEH010000009.1:0-14427 GCA_045615165.1 Eubacteriales bacterium
GGCTTGAATTCGTTAACGACTCCGTCAACGACGGTGAGGCTATCAACGGATGCTGCTCCCTCGGTAATATTTTCCCAATGGCTGAATCCAACGTTATACCACTTGCTCTCGGTATCGATAGACTTAACCTTTGTGATATCGTATGCTTCAACAGTAGATCCGGGGAGTGCGTATGTGGTGGCAAGAACCGTTTCGTCGGAGTTATACCACTTAATGCTTATAACGCCTTCAGGAACGTTCTCTTCATTGAAGGTCAAAAGATTGGTGTAGAATCCGTCAACCCTCTCGGTGATAAGGTTTTCAGCAACGAGGAGGTCGATATTAAGGACGTATTTGCCGTTTACGACATTGTATACGCCGGTTGATTCATCGTAGTAGTATTTGCCGCTGCTATCCTTCTTAACAACCTCAAGTCTGTTACCGATGTTCGAGCGTACTACATCAAACTCAAGAGCCTGAGTATTTGCGGGAACGTTAATGGTGTTTACATCTTCATCGATGTGGAGTCTGGAATGCTTGAGGTAATCAGAGGGCGTGGAAACGGTGTTTCCGGCGCCGAGAGTGATATTACCGCCGAAGTTTGTAGTACCGTTGGTAAGCTTACCAACTATCGTACAACCCTCGAAATATGCGGTGGAGTTAGCTGCAAAGCGATAATAAATATTACCGTAAGAGGTTTTCGCCTTATTCTCTGCTACGAACGTACAATTCTTAGCATAGAGTTCATGCTGAGAAGCGTAGCTCGTTGAGGAGGTGTTTGCATAGTCGTGGAAGATTGCGTAGGAATCGTCGTGTACGTAGAAGAATGCACTGTCAAGGTTAATCTCAACATCGGGAGCCAATATACAGAACGTTGCGTATGAGCTACGGAACGGGATGTAATAGTTACCTCCGTAGATATTTACAACCTTTTTTACATCGTCAGTGGGGTTGGGAGTGCCTGTGCTGGGGGACCATCCGCCATTGAACTTATAAATAGTACCTGCAGTGAAGTTGATGTTGGTACCGTCAACGTTAATTACACATCCGTTAACTGCGGTGGGAACTTCAACGAGACCACCGGTCGAGAATACGCCGTTGCTTGAAGGAGAAGTGAGACAAGCTTCGGAGTAGTGTGCGCCGGGAGTAGAAGAGGAAATGTTAAACGTGCTTCCCTCTTTCATCTGGAACAATGCCTTGGGATAGTTGCTTGCGGGATTGGAACGAGAGATTACTGCACCGTTCATATCAAATCCAACATTCTTTCCTGCGGGAACATTGATAACAAGGGATGAACCAATCTCAAGGACGTGACCGGGAGCGAGAACGAGAGTTTCGCCGTCGTCAAGCTTTTCGAATTCGCTTGAGAAGTTGCTTACGTTATAATACTTTTCGTATCCACCCTCGGAGTCGGTGTGAAGCTCAAATCCGTTATCGGTGTATTCGCCGATATAGAACTCAAACTTTTCGGTTTCCCAGGTGTTGCGACCGGTGGAGAAGATTTCAAGAACTCCGTCAAACTCTTCAAGGATAAGGCCCACTTCCCTGTTGGAAAGCTTTCTAAGGGGCTCCATATCGAAGAGGTCAACGTCACCGGAATCTCTGTCTATGTCGAACATCCAACCAACGTAGCTGGTGGTTCTGAGAACCAATTCGTCAACGAGGAACTCAGCCTGTGTAAGAGCACTGCTGTTTTCGTTGGGCTTATTACCGCCGATGATTCTTTCAACATGAACAACGTTCTGCTGACCATTTTCATCGATGTATATCCACTTAACCGTGATCTTTTCCTCTTCAAGCGCGGGTCTTACGTGGTAGAGGTTGCCGCCAACGTTTTCTACCATATAAATATTTGAATAATCGGAGTGAAGCTCGAAATTAGCTCCGTCGATTACTTCGACGTCGAAGTTCGTGACGCCCTCGGGCATTACGAAGTTGTTGATGTCAAGAGATGTTACGAGCTTAGAGCCGTTCTTAACGGTTGCGCAAACCTCTGCAATGACCTCGTCGGAGACTGAAGCTGCCAATCCGTCAACCGACATATAGCCGTTAAGACCGATGTAGCGCTTGTTGTAAACTACATCCTCACAGTAGTAGAGGGGCTTGGACTCAAATTCGGATGTAGGCATATAATCATCAAGACCGTATGCACTTCCGGAATCGTATCCGCGCTCGTAGTAGTTCATGGTAAGGTTATCGAACGCGTATGAGTACAAGTCGTGGCTCTTCTTAGCTGCAGGCATCTGAAGACGTACGGTATCAGGAGTCATTACAGCAGTGGCGGCAGACTTCACGTCGCGATACTCACCTTCAACGAAGAGATAATTGTAAAGAGTAGCGCCCTTCTGATAGAGCACAAACGAAACGTGAGCAAAATCGCCGGGAGTATCATCGAAGGTGTAATAGATTACAGAACCATCTGAATTAGAGAGAACCCACTTGCCGCCAACATAGTTGGTGTAAACGTAAACGGTGAAAACGCTAGCTTTACCATCCCCATATGCGTTGGTGGTGGAAGTATTCGTACGAACACCGCAATAGAAGTTTGCTCCCTCAGCAAATGCAAGAGTCTTGGTTGCGATCGCTTCTTCAACGGTCATCTTCTTTGCAGTAGTATCCGCAACCATAGCATCATCAAGAGAGGCCTTATTTGCTTCAACGTCGGAAAGGAACTTAACCCAAACGGAATCGATATCCTTGGAAATAACTTCCTCGTCTATTGTACCGTAGGTTCTGTATTCCGCTTCAATTTTGTATGTAATTGTTCCGCTCTTATTATATTTAATTACGGAATAACCAACCTGAACGCGGTAATCGTAAGTTCCAACCTCAAGATCGAGAACTGCGTAATCGTAGTTCGCAACCATATCGTTGTATCTAAATTCATTGTCCTTCGCGTTCCATGAACTGACTTTCCATTCAACGTAACCGCTGTTACCATTGTTCTCAGCAAGGTTCTTACCGAGATTACGTCTTATGTTGTAATAAGTGTTACCGGATATCGGATCCTTACGGACGGCGTTAGCGGCGGTGTAAGAGAGCGTATCCATCTGCTGGTTGTGGCTCCAATTCTTCGTGCCACTGGTCGACTCATAGTCACTGTAACCGAAGTTACCGGAAACGAGATCCTTTCCCGAGCCGTTCGCAGGAACGACGAGCTGATTTTCCGGATCAATTAAGGTTGTCGAAGCCGAGCTGAAAATAGCAAGCATTCCGCCGAGAAGACAGAACGTAAGCACGACAGCCATGATCTTAGAGAATTTTTTCATTTATCTTTCTCCTTAAATAAAATAATACAAAATCGCAAACGGAAATATTTTTCCAATTATACATATCTATTATATATATTTCTTTAATGTTTGTCAATGCAAAAATGCTAAAAAAAGTGCGCAAAATAACGATTTGTACATATCATCACATAAGTGAATATTTATTTTGTTTAATTTGACATATAAAAAGTAAAGGCAAGCTGTTTTTAGCCTGCCTTTACGGTGGTTTTACTGATTTTCGTCGTCGGATTTTGTCTCCGCTTTTGCCTCATCGCTCGAAGAAGCCTCCTCGTTGGACTCGTCCTTAGGTTCATCCTTCGGCTCTTCTTTAGGTTCTTCTTTTGGAACAGTGAAAACATTCTTGAAGAAATCATCTGCCGGGAAAGTGGAATTTCTGTTGAACGCTTCCCTTTTGATTCTTGCTTCTTCTTCGATTCTGCGGCGCTCTTCTTCTGCAGCTTTTGCATTGTTTTCTTCCGCAGTTTTGTTTTCTTCCTCGCTCTTGCGCTTCTTCTCTGCTGCTATCGATTCAATGAACTCAATAGTGGGATCTTCGGTCTCCATTGCTGCCTTAAACTGCTCGTCATCCATTGACTCGTTTTTAAGAAGGAATTCTGCAACGAAGTGGAGCTTTGCGATATTATCCTCAAGATGCTTTTTGCAGGTCTTGTAGCAGGATGCGATAATGCTTCTGATCTCCTCGTCGATCTCTGCGGCGGTCTTTTCGGAATAATTTTTGCCGGATGAGAAATCTCTTCCGAGGAATACCTCGTCGGAGGAATGCTCTGATCCGTAAAGAACTGTACCAAGCTTGTCGCTCATGCCATAGCGTGTAACCATATTTCTGGCAATAGCGGTCGCCTGCTGGATGTCGTTTGATGCGCCGGTGGATATGTCGTCAAGGACGATTTCCTCGGCAACGCGTCCACCAAGTGAAAGAACGATACGGTCAATCATAGCGTTACGTGAGGTAACCATTCTGTCCTCGGTGGGGACGCTGATGGTAACTCCACCCGCTGAACCTGCAGGAATTATCGTAATATGCTTAACGGGGTCGGTGTGTTTGCAATAATAGGACGCAACTGCGTGACCCGCTTCGTGATAAGCGCAGAGCTTATTATCCTCGGGCGTACGCATGTTATTCTTTTTCTGAGGGCCAAGGAGAAGCTTCATATACGACTCCTCAATATCCTCCATACCGATAAGCGCCTTATTCTTCTTTGCGGCGCGAAGAGCGGCTTCGTTCATAAGGTTTGCAAGCTCTGCACCCGTGAAGCCGATGGTGGTTTGAGCGATTTTCTTAAGGTTAACGCTCTCTTCGAGAGGTTTGTTACGGCAATGGACCTTGAGAATCTCTTCACTGCCCTTCATATCGGGATAATTTACGGTAACTCTTCTGTCAAATCTTCCGGGGCGAAGGAGCGCGGGGTCAAGTATGTCGGGCCTGTTGGTTGCCGCCATAACGATAACTCCCGAATTCGTTCCGGATCCGTCCATTTCAACGAGAAGCTGGTTGAGCGTTTGCTCGCGCTCGTCGTGACCGCCGCCGAGACCTGCGCCTCTGTGACGTCCTACTGCGTCAATTTCGTCGATAAATATGATGCTTGCGGGTGTTTTTCTCGCATTTTCGAACAAATCTCTTACACGGGATGCACCTACGCCGACGTACATTTCAACGAAATCAGAGCCTGAAATCGAGAAGAAAGGCACGCCTGCTTCGCCTGCAACCGCCTTTGCAAGAAGGGTTTTACCCGTACCGGGAGGGCCAACGAGAAGCACTCCGCGCGGAATTCGCGCACCAAGCTTAACGAATTTTGCAGGATCTTTAAGGAATTCAACTACCTCCTCAAGCTCTGCCTTTTCTTCGTCTGCGCCTGCTACGTCGGCAAATTTTACGGCATCCTTTTCGTTAAATGAAACCTTCGCCTTGGATTTTGAGAAGGAATTCATCTTTCCTCCTCCGCCGGGCGCTTGCTTCATTATAAATAACCAAAGACCGATAAACAGCACCGCAACGATGAGATAAGGAAGATATGCAAGATACCACGGAGTGCCCTCGGGGCGTGTTTCATCATACTCCCTGAGGTTGGTGGGTTCGCCGCTCGTCATCTTCTCTCTTGCGATTCTGTATATCTCATCAACCTGAGTCATATTACTAAGCTCGTAGGTGTCAGAGTAGGTTACGTATTTTCCGTTGCCATCGACCTCGTACTGACCGGGGATTATATTACCCGCACTATCCTTCTTTGGCTTAAGAAGATTAAGCTTAATATTAAGATCTCCGTCGATCACGAACGAATCCACCTCATCCTTATCGAAGAAATCGAGAACCTCACTGTAAACGAGTTCGTCGCTTTCCTTCAGACTGTCGGAAATCAGCGTTACACCGATGATCACGGCGAGAACGATAAGCGCGAGCGTTATAATGCTCTTAAAATTTACCTTCATTAAAATAGCCTTTCTTTATATCTAACGTCTGGATTATTATTTGTATATTCAAAAATACTATGCCTTATGTGCGATGGCAATGAAAAGCTTTTTGTCGCTTTTTTTGTCGCCGCCGTCACGCGCGGGGAAACCACTTACCCAGAGTATTCCCTCTTCATCGCATAAAACGGGCACTCTTTGCCTTTCTGAGAGAGGAATACTTCGGTCGTTGAAGAGCTTTTTGAGCTTTCTTCTCATTCCTCCGTATACGTAGGAATCTCCGTCGCGCTTGTTGCGCAGAGTAAGCTCTCCTTTGATTATATCAGAGTTGATTTCCTTATTGATTGAAATTTTGTAAACATTTGAAGAAATATCTGTAATCGGAGCATACGACAAAACGAACAGAATATCAAGCTCGGGAATATAATTCTCTCCGATCGTCAGCCTTCGTTCAAAGCTTTCATTAGTTATAAATACGCGTGCGATAGAGCAAGCTCCGTCAAGCTCCCTGAAATATACCCCGCCGGGTAATGATACGGAGAAATTGCTTTTCCTCTTGCTTATAAGATCGTATATTTTGTCAACGTGCGTCCGCTCAAGCGATCCTGCGCCGTTCTTTGATGAAAAATAGCTGATAGCACGCGAAAAGATCGACCTATGCAATAACGCAAGCTCGCTTGTGGGGATCGATCTGTCGTATCGATCAACGAATGCTTTTGCCTCCGATTCAATAAAACTAACGTCGAAGCGAAGATTCTGACAGAAGCGAAACGCCATTGCCTCGGGATCGGGGCTTAATCTTGAAAACTTCGGTAGTATCTCTTGTCTGATATAATTTCTCGTATAATCGGTTTCAAGGTTGGTGCTATCGGTTACGAAATCTATATTTGCCTCATTAAGCGCTTTAACGATATCTCTCTTCGGAGTAGAGATAAGCGGACGGATAACGTTATCGCGAACGGGTGAAATACCCGAAGCGCCGCGACTGCCGCATCCACGCATAAGATTGAAGATTACAGTCTCCAAATTATCGGTTGAATTGTGCGCGACAGATATACAGGAAATATCATTTCTGCCACTGATTATCTCATTAAAAACAGAATATCTTATATTTCTTGCAACCTCCTCAAGCCCGGCGGAAAGAGCCCTCGCCTCGCTCGGCACATCCTTTCTTACCGCGATGAATTCAACGCCGATTTTTGAACAAAAATCACGTGAAAAGTCTTCGTCGCGATCTGCCTCATCCCCACGGATCATGTGGTTTACGTGAACTGCGCAAAGCTTGAAATTGCCGTTTTCTTGAGAATATTTTTTCAATACGCAAAGAAGCATCACGGAATCTGCGCCGCCGGAAAAACCAACAAGCGCACCTCCGGACAAGGATTTTTCCATCGAGGCATCTTTTATGATCTTAACTGCGTCGTTATAGATTTTATTACCGATCTCGGTTGAAAAGAGCCTTGATAGCAGATGGATCACCCCTCTTTTTGCGTTTCTTCAAGCGTTCTGAACTTAGTGAACTGACCGATCCAGCCCATCTTAACGTTACCGACTGAGCCGTGTCTGTTTTTAGCGATAATAACCTCGGCGGTGTTTGCGCTGTCTGCACCCTCGCTCTTATCATTACCGCTTATATCCTTATAATATTCGTCTCTGTAAAGGAATAATACGATATCTGCGTCTTGCTCGATTGAACCCGAGTCACGAAGGTCTGCAAGAGTGGGCTTTTTGCCTCCCTCACCGGTTCTTGACTCAGTTCCACGGTTGAGCTGCGCGCAGCAAACGATCGGAATACCAAAATCCTTAGCCATAATCTTGAGGTTACGGGATATTTCGCCGACCTGCTGCGCTCTGTTATCGGTATTCGACGTGCTTTGCATAAGACCTATGTAGTCTATTACGACAAGTCCGAGATTGGGGATCCTGCGAAGCTTTGATTTCATTTCCGCACTGGTTATAGCGGATGTATCGTCGATATATATATCACATCCCGAAAGTGATGCAACGACACCTGCAAGGTTGTCCCAATCCTCGGTTTTGAGCTGACCTGTTCTGAGCTTAAATGAGTCGATAAGCGCCTCGCTTGATAAAACACGCGTAACGAGCTGCTCACCCGACATCTCGAGGGAGAAGATGGCTACCGCCTTCTTCTGCTTTGCAACGTTCGTTGCAATATTAAGCGCAAAGGAGGTCTTACCCATACCGGGACGAGCGCCGACTATAACGAGGTCACCCTTACCCATCTGGACGAGCATTCTGTCAAGCCCTGAAAATCCCGTAAGTGCGCCGCTGACCGCGCCGTTAGACTCGGCAAGATTTTCAAGATCCTGATAAACGTTCTGAAGAATATCGCGAATATGCCTGAAATCCTTGGTGCTGTTATTATGGGATATGTCAAAAATCTTCTGCTCGGCGTTATCGATTATAGTTTTTACCGAATCGCCCTCGTCGTAGGCAGTGTTGCTTATATCCTCGCATATACCGATAAGCTTGCGAAGGGTCGCCTTATCCTTAACGATCCTTGCGTAATCCTTGATATTTGCAACCGCAGGAACGGAGTTTGCAATATTGGCGATATACTGAATACCGCCCGCCTCGTCTCTGTCACCTTCCTCAACGAGAGTGTTAACGAGGGTAACGATATCTATAACTTTGCTCTGGTTATACATTTTGATAAGAGCTGAGTAGATATGCTTATGCTCCTCGAGATAAAAATCCTCGGTGGTGATAAAACCGGCAACCTTATCAAAGGATTCAGCGTCTCTTATGAGCGAGCCGAGCAGAGCCTGCTCAGCTTCAATGCTTATGGGCATTTGCTTTACGATGCTGTTGTTATCCATAATTTAAACCATCCAAATATTAACCGTGAACTTTAACGATAAATTTTGCGCTTATATCCTGCATAAGCTTGATTTCTACCTCGTAGTTTCCGTAAGCCTTGATAGCTTCCTTGAGAAGGATCTTTCTCTTGTCGATCTCAGTTCCGAGGATCTTTGCAAGAGCCTCGGCTATATCCTTAGAGGTAACTGAGCCGTAGAGTCTTCCGTCCTGGCCGTGACCCATAACGATATCAACGCTGACCTCCTTGATCTTATCTGCGAGAGCCTGCGCCGCCTTTCTATCCTCGCTTATGCGGTATTGCTTAGCCTCTTCCTTGCTCTTAAGCTCGCTCGTTGCCTTAGCATCGGCGGGAATTGCCTTCTTCTGAGGGAAAAGGAAGTTTCTTGCATATCCGTCGGATACGTTAACGATCTGATCCTTCTTTCCCTGTCCCTTTACATCACAAAGTAAAATTACCTTCATTTTATATTAACTCCTTATTACTGTTCAAAATAATCGTCTATTCCTGCCTTAAGCGTTTCAAGAACGTTGAGGACAGAGTCTGAAATAACCTGCGCTCCGGCAACGTCAAAGTGACCGCCGCCGTGGAACTTTTCAAGTATCAGCTGAACGTTGACCTTACCGTTGGAACGACCCGAAATATGAACCTGCTCGCCGATTTTGACGAGGGTAAATGCCGCATCGATTCCTCTGAGTGAGAGCATCTTGTCAGCCGCCTTAGATGCAACGATACGGAAGCTTTCGTCCGTGTCACCGTCGCACGCGGAAATTGCGATATTTCCCTTATAGGTCGTGATCTCCGTATGGAATCTCGCCTCCTTGGAAAGATCGCTTGCAGAGGTTTTAAAGAGATTGTAAACGTCCGTGGGGCTTGCACCTGCGCCTCTTAAATACTGAGCGGCGCCAAAGGTTCTTGTGCCGGTGCTTCTCGTGAACTGCTTGGTGTCAAGAAGAATACCCGAAAGAAGCATGTCCGCAACCTCTTTAAGAAGGCTTTGTGAGCTTATTGCGTTCTCAAGCATTTCAGTAACGAGCTCACAGGAGCTGGATGCCGACGGCTCAATATAAGAGAGCTTAACCGTGTCGGGCATTTTTTCAATCTTTCTGTGGTGGTCAATGATCGCAACGTTGTTGACCTTCTTTGCGATATCGGAGAACTGCGCTCTTTCAAGCACGTTGTGGTCGACGAGAACGACGAGAGTGTCAGGACCTACGAGATCAAGTCCCTCAGCCGCGTCGACGAAGAGTGTTGAATAAAGATCAGTTTCCTGCATCATTTTAATGCAAGGCTCAAGGTTCTTATCTCGCATATCGATCGCGATGTTGTTTTTAACACCGCAGAGCATACAAAGCCTTGCAATACCTACGGATGCGCCGAATGAGTCAAAATCACCGTATCTATGACCCATTATGATAACGTTATCTGCTCTTGCCATAAGCGCGGTAAGCTGATTTGTGAAGGTACGGGATCTTACGTTTGAGCGCTTGTAGACAGACTTTGTTCTACCGCCGAAATACTCGGTAGTGGTCTCGGTCTTATAAACCGCCTGGTCACCGCCGCGCTGAAGAGCCATATCGATCGCGTCACGCGCGTAAAGCTCTCTGTCGCGAAGCGAGCCTTTAACCCTTGAAACACCTATGGAAACGGTAAGAGAAACGCTGTCTCCAACTCTAGTATCTCTTATCTCATCAAGGATCGCGAATCTGTTCGCGATAAACTCGTCAAGATATTTTGAGTCAAAGAACATGATGTATTTATCGTTATCATAGGATTTTATGATACCGTTAATGCTTCTTGCCCAGTTTTTAAGCTTATCGTCAACCGTCGAAACGGCGTCGCGAGACTGCTCGTGAACGTACTGAAGCACGTCCTCAACGTTATCTATAACGATATACGCAACCGCAACTCTTTCATCGGTATATCTCTTCTCTGCCTCGCTGAGCGCGGTTATATCTGTAAGCATCGCGATATAGAGACCGTCGCCCTCCTCGGAGACCTTGAAGCCCTCGATTTTATAAAGGCACTCGTTAACGACGGACGTCATTCCCGAAAATCCCTCGGGATCAAACTCGTTATCAAAAACGATCTTAACGTTCTCTCCGACGATCGTTTCATCATACGGAAGGATAACTCTCATTGAATCGTTATACCAGAGTATCGTGCCGTGCGAGTCAAATGCGATAACGGGATAAAGGGAATTTTTGATTATTATGCTTCCGTCCTCGTTAAGGAGCTTGTGAATGCTCTTTCGCGGCAGGATTTTCTGAGTTGATTTGTGATTATACTCTATGAGTGCAATCTCTGCGAGGTAAAGGAATGCGATTATCGTCGCGGGAATTATTGCCGAAACATTCCAGAATTCAAGAATCACGGCAAGTATCGCGATATTAACGCACGCAAGGACCGTGCTGAGTGCGATTTCAAATCTTGATGCGTAAGGGATCTTCAATTTTAGCAGATTATTCTTTTTACTACGCATTTTAAAATCCTTTCTTTAATTGGATTTAGATATAGCCCTGTTTGTAATTACATTAATAAATACTCCGATATAGGACAGTATGCTTATGATATCGGTCGAGAGGAGTACGAACCCAACGATGATTATGAGCGCTGAGAAAAAGCGTCCTCTTCCTCTGGATAAGAGGAAATTATAAAAGAATCTTACGGCAATATAAGCAAATACTACCGAGAATATCATAATAAGAGCCGAGAGCGAATGTGCGAAAATGCTGCCGTCCGCAGGAACGATGAAGCCAAGAAGCACGATCGAAACGTAGAAATAGGAGATAAGATTTGATGCTCCGAAAAACCACGAGCCGATCTCGCACTCCTCGTTCGAATGCTTTGAGGTGAAAGCGGCAAACACCTTGAAGCTTAATCCGACCGATGCAAATGCAATCAGGATCGAAAGCGGTAAGACGAGGATCATTATCTCCTTGAAGGCAAGGCTTGCCTGATAATCGCTGAAGACGAATATCGTATTTCCCTCCTCCGTGCTTTGCACGAGCGAGGTCAGAGTGCTTATTACGAGCTTTTCAAAGTTAACGTACAGGTTGGAATAGAACTGTCTTAATGCAAGTGCGCTGAAATCTCCCGTCAATTCAAACGCAATGAATATTGCGCTGAGAATGAAGAATACGAGAGTTATAATCGTCATCCAGACTGCAGATTCGGACTTAGACCATCTTCTCTTCGCGGCGTAGTAAAGGAAAACGCCGAGAGCAACGTAGGTTATTGCCTCGAAAGAGAATGCCGATCGTATGAAAAAGTTTAAAGTAAACATAAGAACGGGGATAACGTATGAAAGAATGCGCTTCGTACTGTTTTCATAAACAAGCAACGCCGCATAAAAAGCAGTTGCAAGCGGCAGGAATATATAGCCAAGCAAAATGCATCCGAATACCGAAAGAACGGTGTATACGGAAAGCTTGAGCATGACCTTGTTATACGTTACTTCATCACTGAGATTAAATAACATTTTATTCTCCGGGTAATTTTATTTCATTATATTATATCATATATAAAATATTTTGTAAAGAATATTTGAAAAAAATATTTTATTTTTCTTTTAGTTCATATTTGTTTTGATTAAATATTGAAATTTTCCGAAATTTGTTGTAAAATAGAATAAATAACCATAAGGAGGAGGAATATGAAGAAATTAGCGCTTGATAGCTCGGTTGGCGAGCTTTCCGGTGTTGGCGCTACGAGATTAAAGCAGCTTGAAAAGCTCGGCGTTGCCACCGTCAAGGATCTTATATACCTTTTCCCAAGGGCTTATGAAAAGCGAGGAAACGTAAGAAGGATCGTCGAAGCGGAGCACGATTCGCTCGCCTCGTTCGTTCTTACCGTTGCGTCCGAGGTTAAAAACGCGGCTATAAGAAAAGGATTGACCATATCGAAGTTTCGCGCGTTTGATGAGAGCGGCTCGTGCGAGATCACGTTCTTTAACGCTCCTTTCGTCAAGGACGTCTTCCATATTGGCGCTGAATTCCGATTCTACGGCAAGGCGTCGATCTCAAGAAGCAAGATTCAGCTGACCAACCCAAAGTACGAGCCGATAATTCCCGGAAAGGATCTCCCGGATCTCACCCCGATATATCCCCTTACGGAAGGAATTTCGTCAAAATTTATCGACAAGATAACTGCGATCGCGATCGAAGAGATCTTGTTTTCGATTATCGATCCCCTTCCCGACGAAATCAGAATAAAATATTCCCTTCCCGTGCTTTCCTATGCGCTTCGTAATATTCATTTTCCCGAAAGTGAAGAAGCACTCGCAAAGGCAATATCAAGACTCGCTTTTGACGAAATGATGATTTTCGGACTTGGCGTTGCACTTTCGTCTCAGCACAAAAAGTGTGCGCGCGGCGCGGCATTCTCGCCTTGTGACCTCAAGGCGTTGACCACGCTTCTCCCCTACGAGCTGACGGGATCGCAAAAAAATGCGATAAACGACATATACAAGGATACCGTTTTTAAAAATGAAAACGGAGAGATTTATCCGATGGCGAGAATAATCGTCGGTGATGTCGGATCCGGAAAAACGATCTGTGCAATCGCCGCTATATATCTAGCAGTAAAAAGCGGATATCAGGCAGCGTTCTTAGCACCGACGGAAATCCTTGCGCGACAGCATTATCAGGATACCTCAAAGCTCTTATCCGATCTCGGCATCAGGGTCGAGCTATTGCTTGGCGTTACGACGCAGAAGGAAAAGAAACGAATATATTCACTCATTCAAAACGGCGAGGTTGATATCGTTATCGGAACTCACGCCCTGCTCTCGGATAACGTCGATTTTTCTAATCTCGGACTTATCATAACGGACGAGCAGCATCGCTTCGGCGTAGCCCAGCGCGCCGTCCTGAAGGATAAGACGAAATCGGCTCACCTTCTGGTTATGAGCGCGACCCCCATTCCGAGAACGCTTGCTCTCACGATGTACGGAGATCTCGACGTTTCGAGGATAACCGATATGCCCAAGGGCAGACAGCGAGTCGATACCTTCGTAGTTGACGAATCATACCGAGACAGACTTAATTCCTTTATCGAAAAGCAGGTCGAAAACGGCGGTCAATGCTACGTCGTTTGCCCTGCGATCGAGGCATCCGAGGAAGAGGAAAATTCGTTTGCACTCGACTCGTTTGCGGTTGCCGATCAAACGTTTGATCGCGATTCAACGAAATTAAAGAATGCAGTAGAATTCGCTGATATTTTGAGGCAGAGATTGCCTAGTTTGCGCATTGGTTGCATTCACGGAAAGATGAAATCAACTGAAAAAGACCGCGTTATGCAGGCTTTTTCAGCGGGCGAAATCGACGTTCTCGTCTCTACCACGGTCATCGAGGTCGGTATAAACGTTCCCAACGCTTCGCTCATGATCGTTGAGAATGCAGACCGTTTCGGACTCGCTCAGCTCCATCAATTGAGAGGGCGAGTAGGACGAGGAAGCAGAAAGTCTTACTGTGTTTTGGTTTCCGATAAAGACACTGAAAAGGCGAAAGCAAGACTGAATATAATGAAGACCACCTACGACGGATACGAAATCTCGGAGAAGGATCTTCTCCTTCGCGGCCCCGGTGATTTCTTCACTTCAAGCGCGCAGAATTCCCTGCGCCAGAGCGGTGGATTTGAATTCAAGCTTGCAAATCTTTGCGACGATTCAACTCTTTTCACCTCGGCGTTTGAAGCTGCAAAAACCATAATTGAGAGCGATCCTACGCTTTCATCCGAATCAAATAAGGCTTTAAAGGAAGTAGTTATTGAAAAAATTGCTCCCCAAAGCTCAACAATATCATAAATCAACGGAGGCCTTATGCCCAATCAACCCCTTGCGGACCGAATGCGTCCAAATGAATTTGATGAAATATCAGGACAAGCACATCTTGTCGGCAAAAACGGAATAAT
>JAZLEH010000010.1:0-25776 GCA_045615165.1 Eubacteriales bacterium
GGCTCGTTCTTCTCGATATACCGAAATACTATAAAAGAAAGGTGCGCGTCTGCAAGCGATGCGGTGAGACGGAGGATTTCTGCCACTGCAAAAAGAAGAGCTTTTATAACAGAGATATCCTTCTTGAAAAGCTCCCTGCCGACATTGTTATGAAGGACGGCTCAATAATTCCCTCGTATTCACCCGTTCTTAAAAACGGCGCGCCCGAGCCGCACGGCAAGGATTATCTTATGAAGAAAACCGAGATCCCGTATTATACGCCCTCGCGTTTTCCGATAGTAATAAGGAAGAATACCTCGTTCGGAGACACCCTTTTCGGACAGTCGGATTGCGAGTATATAAGACCGGAGCAGCAGGCGATAAACAAGATCGAATCAAGAATCCTTATGAAGCTCCTTCGCGCGGCAATAACGCCTATCGTGCCGGAGGATGCAAGCATCTCGATAAACAACTCGGTATTCGGACAGGTGATAAGAATGAAGCCCGGAGAGAGTGCCTCACAGTACGGAAAAGTTGACACGACCCCCGACATATCCCAGGATATTGCCGAGGCAGAGCGACTTTACGACCACTCAAAAAGAATACTCGGAATATCCGACGCGCTTCAGGGACTTGACGCTTATACCCCTGAATCCGGCTACGCAAGACAACTCAAGATATCGCAGGCATCCGGCAGACTTGAATCGAAAAAGAAGATGAAGCACACCGCCTACGCCAAGCTTGACCGCCTTATCTTCGAGCAATATCTCGCATTCGCCGACGAGCCGCGAGCGCTCGTTCACAAGGACGCATACGGAAGGATACATAACTCCGAATTCAACAGATACGATTTCATAGAATACGACGTTATAAGCGGCGAATATTACTATGACGACGCGTACCTGTTCTCCGTTGATCTTAACGGCGGAGCTGAGTATCAGAGAGAGGCGCTTTGGGAAAGAAATCTTGAAAACCTTAAGGCAGGAACGCTCGGTGACCCGCAGAATCCGACGACGCTTCTTCGCTATTGGCAATGTCAGGAGCGGGCGCATTATCCGTTCGCACGTGAAAACGTTGAATATTTCACCGACGCCGCACGAAGCGAGGCAGAATCGAAAAAGGAGGTGATAGTATGAATAACACCCCCACTCTCGAGGAGTTTATAAAGACCTACGTTTCAAACAAGGAAAAAACCTCGTCGGCAGAAGGATACGCCGATTGGGTGAAATCCTATGGAATCGATTCAAAGAATATTTACGATTCATCGATACGCGATATAACCGCCGATTACGAAAGAGCAAAGAGCGGATACGGCGCGAATGCGGAAGCACTCGCATCGCTCGGACTTAACGGAGGCGGATATTCCGATTACCTTGCGGGCAAAGCCTACTCCGGCATGCAAAAACGAAAATCGGGCGCAAGAGACAAATACACGGAAAACGAAAGAAGTAATCTTTCGGGATATCTCTCCTACGTCGAAGGAATAAGGAAGGAAAGCGAGGAAGCGGAAAAGGAGGCGTCGAAGAAATATTCGGCTATAGTTGATACTATCGCAAACGCGGGAATAACCGATTACGACAAGGCGTACGAATACGCGCAAAGAGCAGGACTATCGGACGAGGATGCCGACAGCGCGGCAAGATCGGCAAACAGTATCGCATATTCCAAGGTATTCTCGGACGCATTCCTTACCGTTATAGAAAAGTCCTTCGACGAAGGTCAGGCAGAGGAATACGCTCTCGCTATGGGCCTCACTCCCGAGGACGCCGCAAGAATAAGCTACTACGCCGACAGGATCAACAAGAACTACTATTACTCGTCGGACTATCTTAAATACTTAGAAAACAAAGCAAACTCCAAGAAATAAGAAAGGATACAATATGAAGAACAAAACTACCTCTCCCTACGGAACGTACAGCCTCGAAAAGGTAGACGCTCCGAAGAAGGATCGCGCAAAAAGCCCTAAGGCTACAAGCATCACCGGTAAGGGTGATCTTCGCGGAGGCAAGAAGTAATGACCGAAGAAATCATCGCAGAAAATGTAAATAATTATTTGCAGGATTCCGAAGAAAACCGTGATACGGGTGCAGTTTTTGAGGAAAATAGCGCCCCTGAAGCCGAATCGGCGTCAGAGGTAAGTGACGGCGTTGACTACGCCGAGCTTATAATCAAGGATGCTGAGGAGCTTGCATCACAGTTCCCCGAGCTTTCAGGAATCAAGGATATCACCGAGCTTGAAAATCCCATGCGATACGCAGCTCTGCGCGACCTCGGACTCAGCGCCGCAGAAGCCTATCTTGCCACCTCTCCGAGAAGAAGGCAGGATAACCGAGCGCACCTTCGCCCTACGAGGAGCGTTGCAAAATCCGCCTCTCCTCTCATGACAGAATCGGAGATGAGCGCGGCAAGAGAGCTTTTCTCTGACATCTCGGATTCACAGATAAGACAGCTTTACAAGAGAGTCACAAAACAATAAAGAAAGGAACAAATATGTTTAAACTTTTAAAGATCACTGACTCCGGCGCAAGCGCGCCCGAGATCATCTCAATCAACGCAACGAACTCTATGGAATGCAGAGCAAACCACGTATACACCGTAAAGGGCGGAACGTTACACGCCCCCTTGCATAACGACGGTTTTCTCTTCGTCCCCATCGAGGATCTCCCTATGGAATCGGAAATCGAGAAGATAAGAGGATATCTCGTTTCCCCGAATATGCTCTTTGAAACGAGCTTCATCGGCCCTGCCACTAACACCTACGCCGGCGACAACGTCAGCGCAAGTGTCGACGACTCCGGTATTGCGACCGGCATCACTAACGAGCCCGGCACCTTCGCAACCATAATCGATATGTCGACCCAAAAACAGAACGGACGAGTCATCATCCGAATCAACGCATAACGAAAGGAATAATTATGATAATTTACTCTAAAAGCTCAGGAACAGAAAACGGCGCGATAGGCAAGCTTGAAACGCCCATCAAAATGATAATTGAGCACGAAAGCGACCTTCTTACCAAAAAGGGCGGCATCTGCTCATGGCTCTTCAACGTTGAGAAGAGCGGCAGATTCGGTGAGACCATAATCGGTCAGAACGAATTTGAAACCTTCAAGGCGGTAAACGAGGGCGCCGGTGCAGAGGGTGATTCGATAAGCGAGACCTACCGTAAGTTTATCGAGCATATCCAGTTTATGAAGGAGTTCACCATCACCGCAGAGATGATGGAGGACGCAAACTACGGAGTCGCGCAGGATGCCAAGCGCCGCGCCGAAAACTTCACACGCTCCTACTACAAGACCATAAACAAGATCTGCGAGAACGCGCTTATTAACGGAACCTCGTCAAGCACCGTATTCGCGAGAGCGACTCTTGACCTTACCACCGCGGACTCAAAGCCCCTCTTTGCGAAGAACCATATCTACGGCAAATCCGCAGGTACTCAGTCAAACTATTACTTCGGAGACATCTTCAAGAGCGGAACATCCTCATCCAGAGTTGCGTCCACCGCCGCATTTGAAGAGGCTCTCGGCGAGCTTTCCGTAATAATCCGCAATATGAAGGATGAAAACGGCGATCCCCTCGGATACACCGCAGACACCATCATCCTCCCCGGTAACAGACCTGTTGCAGAAACCATTGCAAAGAAGGTCTGCGGCTCTGAAGGCGCGCTCGGCAACGGCTATAACGACATCAATCTCCATTACGGTAATTGGAACGTCGTTATACTCCCCAACTGGCAGACGAACGACGACAGAGTTATGATCATGTCAAGCGAGGCAAACAAGAACCTTTCCGGTAATATGTTCTTCAACAGAGTTCCGCTCACCGTCTCAAGCTGGGTGGATCACCATACCGGAAATTACGTTTGGAACGGCAGATGCCGATTCGGCGTAGGCTTTGGTACTTACAAGCACATTCTTCTCGCCGTTGACTCCGAGTCCACGGTAAGCGGAGCGACCAAGCTCTAATAAATCACACCGATGCCGCGGAGCTTGTGGCTCTGCGGCATCATTTAACGGAGGAACAATATGACTTACAACGATTTATGCGAAGAGGTTAAGGCTCTGGGATTTGAGGACGAGCTTGAATCCTCCACGCGCACGTTCTTCGCAGCGAACCGCGCGCTTCGCGCGATCTACACCGAGCGACCGGTCTACGACACCCTGACGATCTATCGCGCTGACGTTCAACCGTACATAAGGATCGACAGGATCGATCACAAGGGTGGTGAAGGTGACACCTTGAGCTTCACCGCACGCGCGTATTCCTTCAAAAGCTCAGGCAACGGGGAGTTCGTAATAAACGACACGGGTGGCGAGAGAACCGTAAGCTTCTCAGGAAACGGAACGCTCCATAAGGGATTTCTTTACGGTGAAGGAAGGATATCGTTTATAGGCGAGTACGCCTTCTCTATATTTGATATCGCGCTTTTTGACGATATACTCAGCGAAAGCATAGAGGATATTCCGACGGTTGACGGAACTATAAAATACAACGCGGAGAAGCTGGTTAACAACTTTCTGTCCTTCGCTTCCTTGCCGACGGATGAGACCGGATCTGTCATAAGAGGCAGCTCTACGCTTGGAAGCTCGATTTACATTCCTTACGGATTTTCCGGCAGGATAAACGCAATCTACAAGGTCTGTCCGAGGCTCAGTGATGACCCCTTGGAGGAGATACCGATACCAACGGGATGCGACCATCTTTTGCCCCTGCTTACTGCGGCGTACGTATGGCTCGACGATGATGAAGAAAAGTCAAGATACTATATGTCGCTTTACCGCGAGGGTCTGAACGCCGCAAAATACTACGACAGAGCTTCGTTCAACGCAACCTATAACGAAACGAACGGATGGGCATAGCATGGCGATAAACAGAACGAAATCCGAACGCGCAGAATATACGGTGACCTATTCGGATATGCGTGGCGTCGATTTTTCAAAAAGAAGCGCAGGTGGAAAAAGATACAGATTTTCTCATCTTGAGAATATGTACAAGGACTATTCAAGAGGCGTAGAGGGAGTTATAGAAAGCATACCCGGATTCAGAAAAATCGCGGGATTCGGGGAGAAAATACACTCAATTTTCGCCCAAAAAGATAACACGGGGCGGCAGTTTATACTCGTTCACGCAGGAAAGAGCCTGTATCGGTTCGAAAACGATAAAAGAGACTCGATAGGCTCGTCCCCCTTCGCGATCGCCTCGCTTCGGGATAGCGAAAGCTCGGCATTCGTTTACGGATCTCGGGTCTACGTTCTCGACGGAGAGCGCATCACGGTCGTTGACGGCGAGGGCGGTGTAACGCAGGTAAGCTCAAGTGACGATAGCGCGGCGTATATTCCGACGACCTTCGTTAACGGTGAGGAATACGAGCAAAGAAACCTTCTGACCGATAAATTCACAGAGAAATATTTCATCGCCTCCGCACACGACGAGGTTGCGGAAACCAGCGGTCTTGAATACAGAGTTCTTTCCGAGGAGGAAAAGACCGCCGCCGTTACCGGAATAATCGACTCGGCAAGCGGCTACGTTTTCGTTCCTGCGTATAAGCTCCTCGGCACGCAGAAATACAAGATAACGGAGGTTGCCGACGACGCATTCAGAGGAAACGCGAGCATCACCGCGATAATACTCCCCGACACGTTAAAGAGAATCGGAAAATGCGCGTTTTTATCCTGCCGCTCACTTGGCGAGGTAGTCACGCGAAGCAGCATCGAGCTTATCGACAGCAACGCCTTTCTCGATTGCGGCGAGCTTTACTCCGTCTATCTCGGAAGATCTCTTAAAAAGATCGGGGTTGGCGCGTTCAATAGCTGCACGGAGTTGAAATCGCTTAACTACGGCGGCACGGAGGAGGAATTTTGCGAGATATCGATGCACGCAGATCTCGGTGAGATAGAAATAATTTACGAATCGATCTCGGATAGCGTATTCGTCGAAATTCCGATATTCAGCCCCGCAAGCTCGATCAACTCGGTTACGATTGACGGCGATGAGAGGATCTTTATGACGAAGATCAAGGATTCGCTTATAGAATCCATCACCGTCGTCGCCGCAAAGAGCGGTCAGTTAAACGGTCGCGAGGTGGTTATACGCGGCGTTGCTTCCCCGTCGAATTTCACACGGAATACCATCGGCACGGACTTCATCTCCGAAACGGGAGGAACGATATGCGGCAGGGATGCGATCCTCGGATGCAGGATCTGCGAGAGCTTTGACGGAAGAATATTTATCTCGGGCAACCCTGCCCTTCCGAATACGGTATTCTATTCTCAGCGAGATCTTAGCGGCCGTAACAATCCTCTTTATTTCGGAATTCTCAATTATTTCAACGACGGTATAGGAGGATTCGAGGTCGGATCGCTTCTCTCGATTGCGGACACGCTCGCCGTTTTCAAAAAGGGAGACGACGGCGGTGGAAGCGTTTATTATCACACGGCAAAGGAAACCGGAGTTAATATTTTGCCGAAGATATACCCCGTGTCGTATATTCATTCGGGAATATCCTCGCTCGGCAAAACCATCTCCTTCTATGACGATCCGCTGTTTCTCTCCGACATCGGCTGTGTTGCGCTTGCCAAGAAGGCAATCAACCTCCAGCGAAGCATTGCCTGCCGCTCGGGAAACGTAAACTCAAGACTTCTCTCCGAAGACCTCGGGAAGGCATCCTTAACGGTATGGCAGGGGTATCTTGTTATAATGACGGAGGGACACGCATATCTTGCCGACTCCCGCGCAACCTTTACCGGCGAGGGGGGAGACGCCGAATACGAATGGTATTTCTTATCGGGAATCGGCACCTACTCCCGCGCGAGCCGCGTTTTCAGATACGCGGAGACGTCAGATATCGGATACGAAATAAGGCGAGATAGGCTTAACGAGATAGCCGAGGGGAATATTTACGTCGATATGGTTAACGGAGTGACGCATTATTACCTCAAGGATGGAGATACGAAATACGCCGTTTACACTCTCGGCGAAAAGGTCGGAGGAGATTTCAGCCCCGCGACGGTAGTCCTCTCAACCGAAGACGAGCTATTATATTTCGGCACGGAAAGCGGCGACCTTTGCGTTTTCAACACCGATAAGATCGGAGAAGCGCCTCCGTATATCTCAAATAAATCGGGATATGTAGACGCAGAATATAAGTCGGCCCACAAAGACAAGCTTCATCCCTATTACTACCTCTTCGACGGACACGCGCCCGGCTATTACCTCAAAACGGCGGATGACGATTGCAACACCCCGTATATGACGAAATCTACCGTGAAGCACTCTCTCGTAGTAAAGCTTTACGCGTACGGCACGGGTAGCGTTGTTTGCGAGGTCGGCACGAATGAAAAGGGGTATAAGGAGATTGCAAAGCTCCCCGCGACCTCGATCGATTTTGATGAATTTGCGTTTGACCTCTTATCCTTCACAAACGAAGAGCTATGCACGATTCCGATCAAGGAGAAGGAAAAGCGCTGGATACAAAAAAGCATAGCGCTATATACGAAGGACTTTCTCTCGCCCTTCGGACTGAGTCTGATAAGCTATCGCTTTAACGTTAAGGGCAAAATCAAAAACTAAGAAAGGATCATTATGAGATCAAAGAAAATAAACGAATCCGAAATTGAGTCCTTAAAGGTCTCATCCCTTCCGACAAGACCCACCGCCCCCGCCGCATTCGGCGGCAAGGGATATACGGCAGACGAGCTTAAGGCGGCGTTTGACGCGCTTCCGCTCTATATAATCGAAAAATTCAACTCGCTTATCGACGACTTGACTACAGAGGGCGAGGATGGAATACTTGCTGATATCCTTACCGGTATAAAGAGCGGGCACACCCTTCGGGATATGCTCTCCGATATAAAGAGCGGAGACTTCGTCTCCTATCTGGCAGTCGGCGATTTGACACTCGGTGAATATCTTGCAAAGATGAAAACCGACCTCGACAAAGTCGCCTTAAAGGTCGGTATAAATTTATAAAAGGAGCGATTATGATAACTATTATTTACAAATACGCTCTTAATCGCTATATGATCAGCGAGATACGCGAGCCTGTCGGCGACGAGATTCTGATAAAATTAAGCGAACCGACAGACTCAGCTCTCATGATCGGAAGCAAGGTGTTTCACATCGGATGCGGCACGGTGAAGATCAAGTGCCGCGACCTTCCGGAAGGAAGGATATCCCCTTATATTTACAAGGGAAAGCGCAAGATAGCTCTCGAGGGATTTATTCTTAAGGGAGGCGCTGTCATTCGCGAGCCTGTCGGCGACGAGCTTATGCGTGAGCTTGCCGTCAGCGTAGACTCGTTATCAAAATCCATCGCCGATATGTCCGAAAGAATATCAGCTCTTGAGGACAAAATAAACGGCAAAATTGTTTTTTAACGAAAGGAGTAACAATGAAAAAGTTCTTAACCATTCTTTTAATTCTCTCCGTCATTCTTTCGCTCGTCGTTATCACGGCAAGCGCAAGCGAGGCGGTAGCGGATGAAGGCAGGAGTACGAGCGTGTTTGATGCATTCTATAATTTCTTCTTACATAACGCCGACAAGATTTTTGCAATTCTCGCTTTTGTATCCTCGCTTCTTCTTGCCCTTGCGTATAAAAAGGGCTTGATCCCGCTTCTTAAAAGCGCGCTCGGATCAATGAAGACCTCAGTCGGAGCAATGAAGGATGAGATAGCCAAGGAGTCAGAGGATTCCGCAAAGCTTCTTCACGGAGCGGCAGAGAAGCTCGGACGAGCGGAGCTGCTTTTCGAAAGCCTCAGCGAAAGGCTTCTTGAAATTGACGAAAAGCTTTCCAAATCTGTAGAAAGCGGTGACAGAATCCTTGATATAGAAGCCGTTCTCAGCGTAGAAACAGAGCTTCTCTACGAAATATTTATGTCAAGCTCACTCCCCCTCTATCAGAAGGAATCGGTCGGAGAGAAGATATCCGAAATGAAAAAGCTTCTTCACAACGAGAAAAGGGGCGATTAAATGCGCGCAAAAGAAATCATCATCTCATTCGTTGCGCTCTTATTCTCCGTCATCCCGCCTCTTATCGCTACTCTCACCTACTTTCCCGTTTGGGCAGAGAAGAGCGGATCGCACGTGATCTCGGGATTTGCGCTCCTAATTCTGCTCGTGTGCATTTCTCCGATATTCAGGATGATACGCAAAGCGTTCTCATCCCCGTCGGTTACCGTGATCTGGCTTATACTCTTTATCCTCTTTTTCATCCTCTCGAAGATCGCGGAGGAGATGATAGTCATATCGTTCGTCGGATTTGTAGGAAACCTCGTCGGTATGGTACTGTTCAGAATAGCTAAAGGCGGACGCGCAACGAATGAAAAGGAAACGCAATGAAGGACTTCTTTAACACCTCGATAATTGAATCAAGCGAATTCCTTAGAAAGAGTGCGAAAACCTTCGTCGAAAACCTCGGCAAAATAATAGCGCTTATAACGCTTTTCGTTACGGCGCTCGTGCTTTTCACGGACGTTGGATTCGGTGATATGCGCGGAGAGGAATTTTCCTCAACTCTTCTAATAATGCTTCTCGCCTCCTATCTCGTCTACTTTTCAATGTATGAGACGGGAGAGGATGCCGGAGAAAAAAGCGAGGAATATAAGGAAAGCTGTGAGAAATATAAAACTATTGCCGCCAGCATAGACGGACGCCATATATCACAGCTCCGCGATTTCTGCGAGAGGTATTCAGAGAAGGATGCCGAATACCGCCGCTCCTGTCTGCTTTTGCGGGCAGGGTATGAAAGATCGGAATATGAAGCTTATAAAAACGGAGAAAGCGTTGATAAAAAAGCTCTGCGCGTCTTCCGCAAGGCAGACCGCATAAAGCTATACGCGCTGACTCCGACCGATCTTTTATCCTTTGACGGCTCGGGAAAAAGAAGCGAGCTGAGAAGTCCCGAATCGGCAAAGCTCCTAAGGCTTCTTCTTAAGCTCATTCCGACGACGGTGTGCAGTGTGCTTACCGTTTCAATAATGCTTAGCGCAAAGGAGAACCTCACCTCTGCCGATGTGATAGACGGAATATTCAAAATTTCCTCGCTTCTCGTTATCGGATTCCGCGCATACGCCTGTGGGTATAACTACAAAAGGCTTCGAATGCCCGTCTGGATAGACACGAAAACGAGACTCATCGACGCTTTCCTAAAAAGTGAAGAACAAAACTAACCTTGGGCAACCGCATTTGCGGTTGCCTTTTATTTTACACACAACTTGACATAGCTTAAATATTATGTTAAAATATATAAAATTAAATTATGGGAGCGCTTATATGAAAAGATTTTCTCGCATCGGTGCGATTATCGCGTCATTCATATTGATTTTCACCTCTTTTGTCCTCATCATCAGTGCAAACGAAGCGGAGTCTATAGCGGTCGACGAAAGCTATACCGACTACACTCCGAAGGAAGCTATTGCAGAGGGATACTTCCTGTATTACAGCGCCGAAGACGGAAAGGCGTATAAATACCTGAACTCTACCTTCGCAAGCAAGCTTATAAATTATAAGGACGGCGACGTCGTAACGCTTCTCTCCGATCTAAGCACCACGACCAAGATCGAGCTGACGAAGAGCGCCCTCTCCGACGGGTCGGCACAAACGCTGTTTATCAACCTTAACGGATATTCTCTTGCGAGAACACACACGAACAGCGGTCAGTCCTTCATACAGTGCAACAAAAACTCGACCGTTATAATCTACTCGTCTGACGACGCGCACACGGCGAGAATATTTACCTCGGCGACGCTGAATTCAAGCCTCGTGTATCACACGACCTTCGCCATCCGCGGATCTAACTGTAATATCCGCATTGGTGACGCTACCAAAGCGCCCGTCATCTCCACCGCCGAAGCCGCGAAATCAGATATAACTCAGTACACACCCACGATCTCTGCAAGGAATTGCAAGGGAGAAAATATCGAGTCCTACGGCTCAGCTCTCTTCACCTCGTATATTGCAAACGAGCGCAACACGGTCAATTCCGAATTTTACGCAAGCGGTATTTCACATTACCGTATGTTTGACGGCAGATCGACGATAGCGATATACAGCGCCGCCGACGTAACTCTCGACCGCGTTTCATTCATTTCAAATACCGCCGACAGCCACTTCTTATTCTCGCACAATGCGAAGTCTGACGCAGCGCCCGTATACACCGACGGCGTTCTTACGACACCCGGTATGCAGAGAGCCCCCGCAGACGCAAACGTAACCGTAACGAATTCAACCTTCTATACGAAGGCTTATCTTGTGAGCGGCACGATGTACGAAAGCCCCGAGGCGATCCCCGAATATGAGATCAAGGCTTCGGAAATCGTTTTTGAAAACTGCAATATATACGCGGAGGGAATAGCGAAGGAAATAATCGGAACTCCCACATTTAAAAATTGCAGATTCGGCATAATCTCCTATTTCGACGGTGAAAATGAAATAGTAAAATGCTCGGATAACCTTACGATAAAATCCCCCGCAACGTCGTTTAGAGTAAACGAGAGCGGACAAATTGACGTCGAATATTCGTATAATCCTAAGTTCGTTGATCTGACGCTTCATTTCTCGTATGCGTCGGCATCGGCTGATAATATTGCGAACATAACCTGGATCTCACCGTCTGCAACGGTGACTGAGCGCTGGATAAAATCCGAAGGCTCCATCCCCACACCCCTGTTCGCTTCATCATCTACGGAGGTCTATACCTATTCCTACACCCCCTCCCCCATCTCCACTCTCGAAAGCGGAGACGCAACCTACACCCTAGATTCTCATATCAACTTTACGGTTAAGGCAAACCTTGCGCTTTACTCAGACTTCGTATACAACCTTTATATACCGAAATCTGCGGCCGATTCCTCCGATTTCATTTCTGCAAGAATAGACAGATATGAAAACGACGGAACGGTAACCCTCGGAGCGAAGACTCCCGTTAAGGGAGGCGCAGTTGCCAGAATACAGGTCGCCCCCGGATATTACGAGGAATATTACGTCCTTCAGCGAAGCATCCTCGCAACCGAGGGAGATATGAGCTTCCGCCTTGTGATAACGGCGAAGGGCGCGTTTGGTGAAACCATAACGCATCAGCAGAACTTCTCCATCATCGATTACGCCGAAAGAGTCATCGCGGGTAATTATACCGACGATGCTAAGGCAATGGTCTGCTCTACCATCACCTATATCAAGACGGCAAGGAATTACCTTGAGGATATTACCGGAAATCCCCTTCCCTACCCTATCGCCGAAAACGAGGATATTTCCTCGGTGAAGGGATGCGCAGTCTCAACTCCGAGAGGCGAGATCGGCGACGAAGCAAAGAAGGTTATCCGCGGAATGACCCTCTCCCTTGAAGAAAAGATCAAATTCCGCTTCTACTTCACCCCCGGATTTGATGACACGGTAACGATAATCTATCCCGTCAACACGAAGCCGACGAGCGTGTCTATCAATGCAGAGGATTGCAAGCCCTACACCTACGAGAACACAGAGCTTGTATATTACGACGTCACGATGAGGGCGATAGACCTTAGATCCTCTATAAAGATAGACATTTCCTCAACCGCGGAAGAGATCGACTACACTTACAGATTGGCAAACTACGTTCACTCGGCAAGCGGCTCGTCCGAATGCCTTGACTACCTTCTCGATGCGATGTTTGCCTACTCTATCGCAACCAACCAATACCTCAGAAACTCAACCGAGGAGGATGACACGCCTAAGGTTGATATCAGCGTTAACGGAAACAAGATCACCGCGGACAGTTATGTTATAGTGGCAACCGAGGTTGAAATTGAGGCGGCAGAGGCTCTAAAGACTGCGATATACGCAAAGACGGGCGAGCTTCTTCAGATCCTCTCCGAAAAGCCCGACGGTATGAAGGCGATAACGATTGCCGTAACCGAGCCTACCCCCGCATACGACCTCGAGATCTCGGTATCCGGAAGCGACCTTTTAGTGCGCTCAAGCTACAAGTCGTTCATAAACGCAGGTGTAAGCAGCTTTATTGAAAAGTCAATAAAGCCCCTCAGCGTTGACACCGATTTCAAGGAGGGACACTCCGAGAATTATTATACCGACAAGATCTATTACTCCGATTTCGGAGCGCACGGCGTTGATCTTGAAGCTTTGAACGCCGCCGACAGAGATATAAGCAAGTGGTATGGCGAAACGCTTGAAAGGATAAGCGGCCTTCTCACCAACGACTTCTTTAATATGAAGAAGGCGCACGACTTTGCAAACACAACGCGCAGACACACCGTATGCGCTGACGAGGGCGCGACTTATTATATAAGCCTGACGATCCGCGAGGGTGAGACCGTAGCCGACTTCATAACCGTTTCAACACCCGTGTGCTGGACGGGCGCGAATATAGTTATTGACGACCACGACCTCGCCGCAAACAATAAAAACGATCTCTCAAGCTATAATCAGGCTATCAAAAATATATTTGAGATATGCTCATACTACGATACCGTGGTGATCAACAGCTCGACAGTTCTTGAAAAGATCCTCAAGGACGGACTTAACCCGAACACGACGAGGATCGATCTCGGACTTAACTATCCCGCGATGATCATTCCCTATAACTCGGGGCACAAGATCTATCGCCGCAAGGGCTACTCCGCGTGGGCCGGAAATGCAATGCACGAGGTCATCGTCATTGATGAGAACGGCAACGTCGACCCCACGACACCCGTTATGTTTGACTACACGAATCTCGATTATATCGAGGTTTACAGAATTGACCAGAACGAGCTTACGGTAGAGGGCGGCACGGTAACAACGATCTCAAGCGCCGTAAATATCCTCGAAAACAATTCGGGTTATATCTTCAGAGGAATCAACGTTCAAAGGTCGAACACCACCGTAAGAAATATCGAGCATAAGATCATCGGTGAGGTCGGACTTAACGAGCAGGTCTCGTCGGACGGAACGGTAATTCACGTTTCCGCTCCTTATCACGGCTTCTTCAGCGCATCTAACACGAGCTACGTCACGTTTGAGGACTGCATTCTTCAGGGCAGAAGAGCTTACACTCAACCCGGAACGAGCGGCGAGAACGGCAAGACCGGCGGTACGGGCGGAACATACGACCTCGCAGGAACGGCGGTAAACGAGCTTGTGTTCAGAAACTGCGTTCAATCCAACTTCTGGGTAACCGTTGATAATAACAACATAGTAAGCGCCGCAACCGAGAACACGAGCAATGCAAGACTCAGTATGGAAAACCAGACGGTGAACGGTTCATCACTCAGACTTCATTGGGGTATCGGCGGAACTAATTATTGCAAGAATATGCGATATATTGATTCCACCCTCTCAAGATTTGATGCACACGCAGGTCTTTATAACGGTGAGATTTCCAACTGTACTATGAACTATATGGCGCTCACGGGTTCGGGCGAAATGCTTATAGAGAACGTAACCTGGTACGCATCCGCAAACTCCGCGTCAGGCAACTCCATAGTTTACCTCCGTAACGACTACGGCTCAACCTGGGACGGAACGATAACTCTTCGCAACGTCAAGGCTTACCATTACGCAACTCCGGGCGAGAGCTATACGAAGAACTCCGGCTACGTCCTGTATCACGCTTACGCGAACTGGTATTTCGGTTACGAATGTGCGTTCCCGAACGTTCTTATAGATAATCTCACATTCTATGACATTGGCACAGGCAAGCTTCTTAATGCAAACGAGCGCGGAACGGTTCAATTCGTATACTCCTCCGGATCATTTATGAGCGAGCCTAATATTCACCTTTCAACAACGGTTAAGTCATCCCCCTACTTTGAGGATCGCGACGAGGATAACGACGGCTTCGTTGACGGAACTAATATTGCGTATGACGGCACGGTATCCACGAGCGGCGTTCAGGATAAGTCGCAGAACGTGAACCTTAACCCGATCAAGCCTCCGGAATTCATCAGGATTCTCAACAATACTCAAAATTACGATTACCGGACCAAATTAAGATCCTATATGACGAGCACAAGCTTCTTTAACGGAACTGAGATCTTCATTGGTACGACGGATTCAAGCGGTCGCGTAACCGTAACGGATATGATCAATAAAGGAAAGAACGGCGAGGGCGATTCACCCACAGTTGATTTCGATTGATCCTAATAAAAATTGCAGCTCAGGGAAACCTGAGCTGCTTTTGATTTCTTTTATTCGCTTTTTGCCATAAGCACTCCGTCTTCTATATCAACGGTTATTCTCGTGTCGGGCGCTATATCCTCCGAAATGATCTTCTTTGCTATAAGCGTTTCGATATTCGAGGAAATAAACCTCTTAAGCGGACGAGCGCCGTATATCGGATCGTACGACGACTCTATTATGAGATCCTTTGCCGCATCGGTAACGCTTACCGCAACGCGCTTTTCAAGAAGCCTGTCGGAGAGGGATGCTACCGCGAGGTCAACGATCCTCTTGATATTTTCCTTCGTGAGCGGCTTGAAGTAGATTATCTCATCAAGTCGGTTAAGGAACTCGGGTCTGAAGGAGCGCTTAAGAAGCGCGTCTACCATTTCTCTCGCCTCATTCTTTATCTCGCCACCCTCGATTCCGTCAAGGATAATATCCGAGCCGAGATTGGAGGTCATTATTATTATAGTGTTTTTGAAATCCACCGTGCGACCCTGGCTATCGGTTATTCTTCCATCGTCAAGGACCTGAAGAAGAACGTTGAATACGTCGGGATGAGCCTTCTCTACCTCATCAAACAGCACTACCGCGTAGGGCTTTCTTCGTACGGCCTCGGTAAGCTGACCGCCCTCGTCGTAGCCGACGTAGCCGGGAGGCGCTCCGATAAGTCTCGAAACGCTGTATTTCTCCATGTATTCCGACATATCGATCCTTACCATGCTCTTCTCGTCATCGAAGAGAGAGGCGGCAAGTGCCTTCGCAAGCTCCGTCTTACCGACGCCGGTAGGACCGAGGAACATAAACGAGCCGATAGGTCTTTTCGGGTCGCGTATTCCCGCACGCGAGCGGATTATCGCGTCGCACACCTTGGTAACGCCCTCGTCCTGCCCTATAACTCTCTTATGAATTATATCCTCCATTCCAAGAAGCTTTTCACGCTCCCCGACGAGAAGCTTTGATAACGGAATACCCGTCCACCGCGCGACGATCTTTGCTATTTCCTCATCGGTCACCGAGTTTCGAAGCAGGGTTGCCGCGCGATTTTGCTCAGCCGCCTCTGCAGCCTCGAGCTCGGCTTTAAGAGACGGAAGCTTTCCGTATTTAAGCTCTGCGGCACGGCTGAGGTTATATTCCCTCTCCGCCTTTTCGATCTCAGCGCCGACGCGCTCGATCTCCTCGCGGATCTTACCCGTTTTGTCTATCGATTCCTTCTCGTTTTCCCATCTTGCCTTCATTTCGGCAAAAGAGGAGCGAAGCTCGGAAAGCTCACCGCGAAGCTTTTCAAGGCGCTCGCGAGAGAGCTTATCCTTTTCCTTTTTAAGCGCCGCCTCTTCTATTTCAAGCTGCATAATGCGCCTTGATATCTCGTCCATTTCGGTGGGCATAGAATTCATTTCGGTCTTGATAAGCGCACACGCCTCGTCGACGAGGTCTATCGCCTTGTCGGGAAGAAATCTGTCGGAAATATATCTGTTTGAAAGGGTTGCCGCCGCGATTATCGAGTTATCGTGGATCTTAACGCCGTGATATACCTCGTATCTCTCCTTTAATCCGCGGAGGATCGCTATCGTGTCCTCTACGGTAGGCTCGGGCACAAGCACGGGCTGGAATCGGCGCTCGAGAGCCGCATCCTTCTCAATATACTTTCTGTACTCGTTGAGCGTCGTTGCTCCGATACAGTGAAGCTCACCTCTGGCAAGCATGGGCTTAAGAAGATTTCCCGCATCCATAGCTCCGTCGGTCTTTCCGGCGCCGACGATTGTGTGAAGCTCGTCGATAAAGAGAATTATCTTTCCATCGCTTTCCTTTATCTCGGAAAGCACCGCCTTCAATCTTTCCTCAAATTCACCCCTGTATTTTGCTCCTGCGACAAGCGCGCCCATATCGAGCGAGAATATGCTTCTGTCCTTCAGATTGTCGGGCACGTCCCCTCTGACGATTCGCTGGGCGAGCCCCTCTGCGATAGCGGTCTTACCTACGCCCGGCTCACCGATAAGGCAAGGGTTATTCTTCGTTTTACGCGATAAGATCCTTATCACGTTACGTATTTCATCATCTCGTCCGATCACGGGGTCAAGCTTCTGCTCGCGCGCAAGCGCAACGAGATCCTGACCGTATTTTTCAAGAACGTTGTACGTTCCTTCGGGATTCTGGTTAGTCACTTTCTTTCCACCTCTTACTTTCTTTAACGCCGACTCAAGATCGGCTCTCTTAAGTGCGATTTTATCAAACGCCGCTTTTATAGACGCGTCGTCGGATTCAAGGAGCGCAAGCATCAGATGCTCGACCGAAAGATATTCGTCTCCCATTTTGTCGCGAAGCCCTTCAGCCGCATCAAGCATCCGCTCGGCTCTTCTTGAAAGATATATTCTGCCGTCAGCGCCGTAAACCTTCGGAAGCTTTTCCACGATTTCGTGAACTTCGGCCTTTAATATCGCAGGATCCTTACCGAGCGAAACGATAAGCTCGGGAATAAGCCCCGCCCCGTCGGAGAGCAATGCAAGAAGAAAATGCGCCTCCTCTATCGTCTGGTTATTTCCCGCCTTCGCGGATTCCTCCGCCGCCATTATTGCCGCGACGGCTTTTTCAGTCATTTTATCGGGATTCATCATATCACCTCGCAATTTTCGTAAATCCGATTTTAACACACCGGCTCTGTTTCTGCTTATAGTCTACTACTATTTTATGAATAAATGGTGAACAAATGATGTATTTTCCGTAAATGTTAGCACTCAGCGCAAAAGAGTGCTAACAGTTCGATAAATTTTTACACTTTGAAGGCTTAAATCACTTGACTTTTTCTCTTAAATATAGTATTATTATACGGTAATTGAGAATAATTCTCATTTTCGCATTTCTTTTAAAGGATATCATATGACTTACAACACAGAAAAAAGAGCCGAGCTTATCGCCTTCTTTGAGGGTGGCGCGGGACAGGCGTACTCAATTGACGAGATCTGCCGCGCGATTCTCCCCGACGGCAAGGGAAAAAGCACCGTATACCGCCTCATATCAAGACTGGTTGACGAGGGTAAGGTAAGAAGGATCTCCGACGCGAAAACGCGCCACGTTACCTATCAGTATATATATACGGGAAGCTGCGCCGAGCATCTTCACCTTAAGTGCAAGGAGTGCGGCAGGCTCATCCATCTTGACGACGTGACCTCGCATATTCTTGAAAAGCGAATTTTCAGATCAGAGGGCTTCACGCTTGACGTCGGCGCGCTTCTTTACGGCGTTTGCAACGGTTGCACCTACGGCAGAAGGGAGAGAGCAAAATGAATTTCCTTCTTCACGCTGACTCGGACGGTGACGTTTTCCACAGGATATATAAAAGCGTGCTTCTTGAAGGAATTCTTGACACGCTCAAAATCATCCCATTCCTATTCGTAACCTATATATTAATGGAGCTTATCGAGCATAAAGCGTCAAGCAAGACCCGCGCCTTTATGGAGAAATCCGGACCGCTCGGTCCTCTCGCGGGAGGAATCCTCGGCGCTGTGCCTCAGTGCGGGTTCTCTGCGGCGGCGTCCAATTTCTACACGGGTAGAGTTATAACCCTCGGAATGCTCGTTTCGGTATTCCTCTCGACCTCTGACGAAATGCTCCCAATAATGATATCGGGTAAGATTTCCGCCTCTGCGATACTCGCGATCCTTGGATATAAGGCGCTCGTCGGAATCATCGTCGGCTTTATCATCGACCTTGTATTGAAGCTTACCAACCACGGTAAAAAGCCGATAAATATCGACGAGATATGCGATAACGATAACTGCCATTGCGAGCGCGGAGTCGTATTCTCCGCTATTCATCATACCCTTACGATAGGCGCGTTTTTACTTCTTATAACGATGATATTGAACGGTCTCGTTCTCGCTATCGGAAAGGAAAATATAAAGAATATCCTTTACGATAAGCCCGTCATAAGCCACGTCATCGCCGCAATCGTCGGACTCGTGCCTAATTGCGCGGCATCCGTCGCGCTTACCAACCTCTGCCTTGAGGGATATATTACCGCAGGCACTATGCTCTCGGGTCTTTTCTCGGGTGCGGGAGTCGGTCTTCTCGTCCTCTTCAGGATCAACAAAAATATAAAGGAAAATCTTTTAGTAGTCGCAATCCTCGTTGCGTCGGGAATCATTTTCGGCGCGCTTGCGGATATTATGAATTTTTCCGCGCTTATTAAATAAACTATAAAGGATAAAAGAGATTTCAAGGATAAAACATGGCATCAAAATGGAAACGACGCGCAATAGAGCTTATTACGGGCCTTGCGCTTACGAATAAAAAGAATCCTGCGACCATTCCCTTTATACCGTCAAAAACAGAAATTTCGGGACTTGAAACCAAGCACTTCAAGCGCACCACTCCGGAAAGAAGGGGAGTTTCATCCCGCAGGATATACGATATGCTCTCCGCTCTTGAGGAGAATGCGAGAGCAAGCCTTCATAATATTATAATAGTTAAGGACGGCGAGGTCGTCTCGGAATGCTCGCGCCCCGGATACGACGTGAACATCCGCCACCTCTCCCACTCTATGTCAAAAACGCTCACCGGAATGGCGATCGGTATATTGGTAAGCGACGGCAGACTCAGCCTTGAGACCCGCCTTGCAGATATTTTCCCCGAAATACGCTATCAGGACAAGCGATTCGAGGCAATAACCGTTCATCACCTCTTATCAATGGCAACGGGAGTCCCCTTCTCCGAGGCGGGCTCGGTTACCGAAACCGAATGGACTGCGGCGTTCTTTGAATCCCGCCTTTCCTTCGCGCCCGGAACGAACTTTGCATATAACAGTATGAACTCGTACATTCTCGCGAGAATAGTAGTGCGCCTCACCGGTATGTCGCTTATGAGCTTTATGACGGAGCATATATTCCGACCGATGGGGATCACCAACGTATTCTGGGAGATCGGACCGGAAGGAATCGAAAAGGGCGGCTGGGGAGTTCACCTCTCTGCTGAGAGCTGGGCGAAGCTTGGCGTCATGATGCTTTCGGGCGGAGTTTTTGAAGGAAAAAGAATCCTCCCCGCTTCATGGGTCACAAGAGCTACGACGACGCAGATGCGCGCCCCCGAAAGTGCGGGAGACTATAATTACGGATATCAGATCTGGGTGCATAGGCATAACGACTCATTTCTCTTCAACGGAATGCTCGGACAGAATGTCTGGGTATGCCCGAGGAATAATATCGTAGTCGTCGCAAACTGTGAAAATAACGAGCTTTTCCAGAAGAGCGCGGTGCTTGAGATCATCGAGCGCTATCTCGGAGCGGATATATCGGGTGACAGATACGATACCTCGTCCCTCGCAATCCTCCGTGAGAAGGAAAAGGCCTTCTTTGAATCAAGAAGATTTGCAAAGCCCCGACCCGTAAAGAAGGGAATCACCTACAGGCTCGGACTCAGAAACAAAACTCCGTTTGACACGGCGTGGACGAAGCTTCTCGGCAAATATAATTTCTCACAGAACAACCACGGAATCCTTCCCTTGTTTATAAGAGCAATGCAGAATAACTATACCGGAGGAATGGATTCAATAAGCTTTGAGAGGGAGGGCGAAAAGCTCTTCTGCTCCTCTATCGAGGGGGGAACGGAATACCGCTTTGAGATCGGACTTTACGATTACAAGACCACCGTTCTCAACTTCCTCGGTGAAAAGTATATAATCAAGGCGCTCGGCGAAGCAACCTCAGACGAGGACGGGCATAAGATATATCTTATCGATATCGTGCTTCCCGAAATGCCGAACTCAAGACGTATGAGACTCTCCTTCGGTGAGGACGGAAGACTTATACTTCGAATGACCGAAAATCCGAACGAAAAAATCGCAGAGCCCCTCGTTGAAGGCATTTACACGATGAACCCCAAATTCGCATTCGCGGTAAAGCTTCTTGAAAGAAGACTCGGCGACAGATTTATAAACAGAAAGCTTGAAGCCCTCTTCTCCCCCACGCTTATCGGCGCGAACACTCATTCCAAGAAGTACGCCGATATCATAGCGGATGAAAAGGCAAGAGCCGAAGAAGCCAACCGCACGACAGCCGCGATCAGCGCGCTTATACTCAGTGCGGCAGACGTCATCGACGACGAGTAATAAAGGGGATTATGCATTTAATCCCTTTAACGCAAAAGAGGAAAACCCTTGGGTTTTCCTCTTTTTAATCAGTTGTTCATAGCGGCAAGATATTCTTTTGCGAGTCTTGTTATCTCGTCGAATTTTCCCTCTGCAATGAATTTCTTATTCAATATAGAACTTGCAACTCCAACGCCGACAGCGCCCGCGTTAAGATACTCTTTTACATTTTCGGCATCAACACCGCCAACCGCAAGGAAGCGAACGTGTGAAAGCGGAGCTGAAATATCCTTAAGGTATCCGGGGCCAAGTCTTCCTGCCGGGAAGAGCTTTACGAAATCCGCGCCCATTCTTGCGGCAAGCGCCGACTCGGTCGGAGTGAATGCTCCGGGAATAGAGAGAAGTCCAACGCTCTTCGTTATCGCAATAATGTCGGCATTTGTGTCGGGCGAGATGATAAACTTTCCGCCTGCGCGCGCAGTCTTTATAACCTGATCCTTTTTCAAAACCGTTCCCGCTCCGATATGCATATCGGGGAACTCACGAACGAGGGCTGCGATATTTTCGGCAATGACCGAATCGGGAGTCGCGCCCGTTGCGTCGTAGGTTATCTCACAGCACTTTATACCGCCCGCTCTAAGTGCGCGCACGGTATTTACGAGGGTCTCGCCGAGGATTCCGCGGATAATAACGATAGCCTTTGACTCAATTATTGCATCAAGCGTGTGACTTATCGCCGCGCCGCCGATATCATATTCATTTACGACGGAATTTCTTGATTTAAGAAGGAACTCCTCCCAGCTGTTTTCCTTTATAAAAGGGTTTGAAGACTTGCCTACGCGGTCGACCTTATCGGTATGCCTATTATTGCCGGGGTGATTTCCAACGTGGAATTCAACCGGCTCATCTATTATCTTATCAACGCTGTTCACGTAGTCCTCGCGAAGAGATACGGGAAGTCCGTCGCGTTCAAGATACGCATCGGAAAGAGCGGCAGTGCCCGCACCGCCAAACATTCCGCAAAGATATTCCTTGCCGTTGTACGAAACGTTCCAGAATATTGACATAACGCCCTCGGTGTGACCGGGGGTTGCAACGAAGCGGAACTCGGTCTTGCCAACCTTTAATACGTCTCCATCGTCAAGAAGAACGTCGGGCTCAAAGTAAAATTCATCTGCGTTTTCGGGAAGCTGTCTTGTGCACCAGAGGCGCTTGTTTTTTCCGGCGACCGAGTCGTAGTCTCGCCTTCCGATATATGTCTTTGCACCCGATGCGGCAACGATCTTCGTCGTTGCGCCGATGTGATCGAAATGACCGTGTGAATGAATTATGTGGCGAATATCGCGGATGTCAAATCCGAGCGACTCTATATTTGCAATAAGGTCGTCTCTGTTATAGTCCGAGGCGGTGTCGATAAGCACGAGGCCGTCGGTGGTTTCAACAAGATGCGCGGGGGAATCACTGCTGACTCCTACCCAAAAAAGGTTATCCGCAATTTGCGCGGGGGGGATTTTTTTGTTTTGTATTTTCATAGTATGATCCTCAAAATTTTCCTTATTATATATATGTTATTTCAACAAAAAGTAAAAAGGGCATAGTTATGGCATAAGCAAACTAAACCCTTTTGAATTTTTAATTAACCAAGGTCGAGGCTGTTAAGCATATCGCGAAGGATCTTCGCCTCTTCAACGGTAACGGTAACACCCTTACCGATCTTCTCATGATCGGGAGACCAGGTACGAATATCGTATACAGGCTCTCTGTCGTTCCACTTAATGAGGTTGAGCTCTTTGTTCCAGCCGTTCTTTCCCTCGCTGACAATTCCTATGGTGTTAATAACCTCATACTTAATCTCGGGCATTTTTCTTCTCCTTGCTACCACTATTATTATATTATTTTAAATATTTTGTGGTACTAGGTCTATTCTAGCACAAGAAAATCTAATTGTCAATAAAAATGTCAAAATAAGTTGAATATTTTTTCAAAATTATTATTTTTTGCCAAAACTACTTGACAAGCAATACTATGCAATGTATAATATAATACGAAGGGAGGTATTGTATGGATGCCCAAATGAAGAAGGGATTGCTCGAGGTTTGCGTCCTGTCCGCGATCCGTGACGAAGAATCCTACGGATATAAAATTATTTCAGAGCTTGAGCCTTACATAAAGATTTCGGAATCAACGCTCTACCCCATACTCCGCAGATTGGAGATGAGCGAAGCCGTGACCACGCATTCGGTGGAGCATAACGGACGACTCAGAAAATATTTCAAAATTACCGACAGAGGCAGAGCGAAGATATCGGAATTTATCGAAGATATGGAAGAATTCGAAAGAATCAGCAACTTTATTACACGAGGCGGCAAAAACAGCCGTCGCAGAAAGGAAGTGACGTAATGACCTATGAATCCTGGGAAAAGGAGCTCGTCGAAAGACTTGATATCCTGCCCAAAAACGAAAAAGAAGAGATAATCTCGTATTACAGAGAAATATACGGCGACAAGCTCGACGCAGGCGAATCCGAGAGCAAAATCGTTTCGACATTTGGCGAGCCCGCGCTCTGCGCCGCGAAAATATTGCTTGAAAGCAGCATAGCGCGCAAAAACGCCGCCCCCGAGGTCAATGAAGAGACCAAAATAGAAGAAAACTCCACCCCCGTGTCAACTAAAACAAGCGCAAAACCAAAAAAGCGCTCAGCGAAATCATGGGCGATCGCTATCACCGGATGGCTCTTTTTTGCCACTCTTATACTGATTCCGTTTGCATCGGCAATCATTTCCGTGATCGCCGCCCTCGGCGCTTCAACCTTCACTCTTGCGGCATTGTCGGTTGGAGGAGTGATCCTCGCGCTTGGTGCTCCGCTCGGATATTTAATCGGATACACGACCCCCGGTGTGCTGGCGACGTTCGGCTCGGGACTTGTAGCCGCAGGCGTGTGCGCAATACTCACTATACCGTTCTACTATTTAACTAAATATATAACGGTCTCATCTTATAAGCTGGCAAAATACTGCTTCAGGAGGGATAAATGATGTTCAAACCCAAAAGAATAGTCAGAATAAGCGCGGTTCTTATCATCGTCGGCTTGATCGTGGCGGGCATTGGATTCGCCTCTGCGAAATTCGATATCAAGAATCTGCCGGGTGTCACGACCGAGGACCACGAGGTCTCGATCCCCGACGGCGAAAGCATTACCACGCTGAACGTTGATCTCAATTATAGCGACATTATTATAACCTTTGATGCTGAGGCAACGAAGATCAGTGCAACCTATCAAACTGATACTACGGGTAACGGAAAGCTTCTTAACGAAATTACCACCTCGGTTGAAAATAACGCTCTCACGATAATCGAGGACGATATTTGGTACGCGAACGCACTTTTATGGCACTATTACAACCCGACCGTAAGAATCGTGATCCCCGCGGATAGAACTGTCGCCCTCAACGTCACGCTTGATTCGAACGATCTCGAAATAATCGGTAACGCAACTCTCTCGTCTGCAACTATCGAAACCGATACCGGTGATATAAAAACGACTGAAGCAACCATAAGCTCAATCGGAGATATCAGCATCGAAGTTGACACGGGTAAGGTCAAGCTCGGCAAGCTTACCGCAAACAAGCTCGCAATCGATACAGATTCGGGTGACGTTAAGCTTAGCGATATTACAGTAAATTCCATCACGGTAGATACCGACTCGGGCAAGGTCAAATTCGGAAAAACCTCGGTAAACGGCGAGCTTGAGATAGAGTCCGACAGCGGTGATATAGACTTCACCGACACGGTTACCGCAAATATTATCAAGGTCGATCTTGACTCGGCAGAGCTTGATTGCAGTGGCGCAGTTATCACTGCAAGGGAAATAAAGATCGATACCGATTCGGGTGAAGTCGATCTCGTGCTTTCGGGAGCAAAAACCGAATACTCGATCTACCTCGATCTTGATTCAGCATCCGCAAACGTTCCAAGCCAAAGCGGCTCTACCGATAAGACGATCACGATCAAATCGGATAGCGGAGATATAGACCTCAAATTTACAAAATAAAAGCTATCGGCGCTTGCATAAAACAAGCGCCGATTTAATATTATAATATATATTCTTTTATTACGCCCCACGCATCCGTCAACGCATCAAGTGAAACCGCGGCATTCGCGGGAGATGTGGACGGAAGAAGAATCGCTTCCCTGCCAATAGCTTTTTTTACGAACTTGTTATAGTATTTCTCTGAGGTGCGCCCGTTAACGAAGATCGCGCGGATATCAGCCGAGGAAAGTATTACGGAAATATCATTCGGTTGAACGGCTCTTATCGTGTTGTCAGCGCTTCCCTCAATCTCGCAGGAGGCAATAACGTCCCACACCGCAATTCCGTGAGATAATAAAAATTCCCGCCTCTCCTCTATCGTCTGCGGCGTCTCTACACCGATAACCGAAGCCAGCACACGCCAGAAGCGATTCTGCGGATGTCCGTAGAAAAACTCTGCCTCGCGCGACTTAACCGACGGAAAGCTGCCAAGGATCAATATCCTTGAGTTTTTATCGTACACAGGCGGTATGTTGTGTATCGTCATAT
>JAZLEH010000011.1:0-4077 GCA_045615165.1 Eubacteriales bacterium
TGGGGCTCGACAGTCCAAACGATTTCGGTATAAGGTTCTTTATCAACGAAGAAGAGCTTGACCTTGATCGTTGCGGTCTTATTCGTGTCGTTCACGACGATAACGCTTTCGTGGCCCTTAAGCTCACCCTCACCCTCGGGCGGAAGCTCGCAGTCGGGAATTATCCAATTCTTCTTTCCGCACTCGCTCATATCAGAACTCCAATTCTATGATGCCCTTCTTGAGATAATCGGTGTAGGACTCGATGCCGTCCTTCTTGATTGCAACGCCCTTTTCCCAACGGCATCCGAAGGTAGGACCGGAAATAAAGGTATCGATCTGGAAGGTCATATTTTCCTGAAGAATATAGTCGGAGCTGGTCTCCATCCAAGGAGCTTCAACCTCGATCATACCCGTTCCGTGGCAAGGACCGTAAACGTAGTTCTTCTCATATCCTGCTTCCTTATACATTTCAAGGAATTTCTTTGCAACGTCGCTTGCAACGACACCTGCTCTGAGATTATCGCCGGTCCACTCGTGCATCTTGCGGCAGAACTCAACGATCTCGCGGCGCTCACCCTCAAGCTTACCCATAACTACGGGAAGACCGATACTGGGTGAATAACCGTCGATCTTAGCCGAGAGGTTAAGCTGAACGATATCGCCCTTCTTGATCTCTCTGTAGCAGGAGCGGCTGATTGCGTGGCGGGTGCTTTCCTCACTGAATACGTACATAGGAAGACCCTCGTACTCAGCACCGTTTTCATATATAACTCTCTGCGCTACGCCAACCATCTGAAGCTCGGTAACGCCGGGCTTAAGATTCTTGATAACCTCATCGGTCGCAAGCTCGATGATACGGAAGCCCTCGCGGATACAAGCAAGCTCGTTTTCGCTCTTGATCTGACGAAGAGCAACCATTATATCGTTGCAGTTTGAAATTTCAGCCTTAGGATACGACTCCTTAAGTCCCTCAATGATCGGGAGTGTGCACTCAACGTAGCTACCGAGACCGATCTTGATGCACTCGCCGGTAACGCCGATTGCCTTGAACACCTCGTTAAAGGTGCTTGCCTGAAGCTCGGGATAAGAGGGGTCAGCAGACTCACGGAATTCGCGAAGAACGAACACCTTCTCGATCTTACTGCGGTCCTTACCGAAAACTGCGGACTCAGGTCCAACGAGAAGAGCCGCGTCGCCGCTTGCGCTGATCGCTACGCCCGCTCTCTCGAAGAGAGGCCAAAAGCCGGAGAAATATCTTGCGTTTGCATAGTCGCTCTCGGTGGAGGAAACGAGCATAACGTCAAGTCCCTTTTCGCGAACGAGTTTCGCCGCCTTTGCAATTCTCTCCTGATATTCATAATCCGGAATACAAATTCTACTCATTTTTGGAAAATCTCCTTTAAAAAATATTTTATAATTCAATTATACAGTTTTAATACGGCTTTGTATTTGCATAATCGTTAGATTTTTTTGCATTTTCGTAAATGTTTTTATTGACAGATATATTTTTTCGAGTTATAATTGATATATGAAATACGTAACCAAGAAGCTTGCGGACACTATTTCGGTAACGGGAATCGTAAATCTTCACTTTTTCGAATTCGGCAAGGATTTTTCAACGGACGACGAGGAGCATCCGTTCTACGAGCTTGTATTCGTCAATTCGGGAAAGCTATACATTTCCTCCGAGGACTATTCGGGCGAGCTTTTAAAAAACCAACTCATAATCCACCGCCAGAACACGACGCACTCGCTTCGCTGTAATGCAGAGCAAGCGCCGAGCGTTATTATAATAGGCTTTGAATCAAGGTCGCCTATCATCGATAACTTTTCAAAAGAGCCGCAGGATCTCTCCCCCGCCGCGATAAGAAAGCTTGCGGAGATCGTAAAGGAGGGGCGCAACGTATTCAAGCCACCGTATAACATCCCCGTATACGATATGAAAAAGAAAAAGCAACAGCTTCTCGGCTCGGAGCAGCTTTTGAAGATATTGCTTGAATATTTTCTTATCAAGCTTGCGCGCGAGCATATACAAGCCGAATCGGTTGAGGACGGCGAATCCCCCACTCTGATTCACGAAATAATCAAGTACGTAAGCGACAACTTCCTTGAGAAGATAACTATCGACGAGCTTGCATTCCTTTTCAAGACGAACCGCGCGACCCTATGCAAGGAATTCAAGCGTGCAACGGGCAAAACCGTCGTCGAATTTATAAACTCCGAGAAGATCGAGCTTGCAAAAAAGAGGATCGCAACGACAAGCGAGACCTTCACGAGGATCGCCGAGGATATGAATTTCGAGAGCATTCACTATTTCACGCGATTTTTCAAAAAAATGACCGGCGTTACACCAAAGGAATACCGCCGCACAGCTAAATAACAAAACCGGAGAAGGCACGCAAACGGCGCTTTCTCCGGCTATTTTATTTAAGATCTTCTATAAGCTTTATACTAACTTCGCTTATTTGACCTGCGACCGAGAGGGCGTAATCCGCGTCGCCCGAGGAAATTATCTCGGTATGCGAATTTTCATCCGTCGGGATATAATCGCGCGGTACGAAAAGATCCTTCGAAAGAGTCTTGAACAACGCCTCCTTCGCGCTCCATTTCGCTATGAGATATCTATCGCGAGAATCCACGGAAGATGCATTATATTCCTCAAGCTCGGTGTCGGTAAGCACTCGCCTTGCAAATGATTCGGCGCGGGGCGCTTTTATCAGCTGAACGTCGACTCCGACGGGGTCTTTTGAGAGAGCTACTGCCACGATCCCCTCGCTATGCGAGAGCGAGAAATGAAATCCGTCAGCCACCCACTTGCCCGAAGAGGATTTTGAAAGCTTAAACTCCTTGATATCTTTTCCGAAAGCGTCGCCTATAGCAAGCTGAAGAAGCCTCCACGCGGAGTATTTTTCCCTTCTTTGAAGAGGATTTTTCGCGGCGCGTATTTCCTCGTCGCGCTCCTTCGGATAAACGGCTTCCCCCTCTGCCTCAAAAAGGCGCGCGTAGTATACGAAAACTTTATTTAAAAGCTCCATAGGATCACCCGAGCTTCAGCCAGACGTACGAGCGCTTTTTGCCGAAGATTACCTTGATTTCCTTATCGGAAATTTCGTAATCAGCCTTAGTGTTTGACGCGATAAGCTTCGCTTCCTTTATATCAAAGCCGAGCTTGAATGACGCCTCCTTCTCTTCTCCGCACTCACGGAACAGCAAAAGGTGCTTTTCCTCGCCAAGGTCACAAACGAAGCCTGTAAACGAGAATCCGTCCGGCTCGTCACCGATAGGATAAACGTCTCCCGCAACGAGCTCGCCTCTGTATTCTTTCCATATCGAGATTATCTTTTTAAGCTTTGCTCTGTTTCTATCTGAGAGAAACTGCGTTTCCATCCAGAAAAGAGGGTTAGAGAGCATAACCGACGCAAAGAGGTAGTCGATATCGTAAAGCTCGGGTCTGAGCGGATCGGTATCGGAATATTTATCGGTATAAAGGTCGGGATTGACAAGCTCGAATTGGAACTTTGAGGTAGGGATAAAGCGGGAAAGCGACCATATATTACGAAGCGTTCTGTGAGGGTAATAATTAGCCCACGCGGTATATCTGTTCTCTACGAATATTCTGCCATAGGGCGCGCTCATAAGATATCCGAGGCGCTTATCCGCGGTGACGTCAAGCTCTACCGAAACTCCGTCGCCGAAGGAGAAAATGTCGTCAAGGAAATCGAGCATACGCTCACAGTAATTAAGCTCACGAAGTCGCACCATATCAAGCTTAAAGTATCTTATTTTCCAATCGTTGTAAGCGTTTCGGAGAACCGAGATATCTCGCTGATAATTTGCGAAAACGCCGCGGCTCTCGGGAGCAAACCAAAGTCCGAGTGAAACGCCATTCTCGGCGGCGTAATCAGAGCGCGGCTCTATTCCGTCGGGGAATATTTCGTCCTTAAGACGCCAGAAATCCCTATCCTTAACCACGAGTCCGTCATCCTCAAAGGTATCGGGAATACCGGTCTGCCATCCGTCGTCTATCTGCACGACGTCAAGTCCGAGGTCAGCGCCCGAATCGATTTCGCGGCGGATAAACTCATCGTTTACTCT
>JAZLEH010000012.1:0-7352 GCA_045615165.1 Eubacteriales bacterium
CTCGGGGTGCTTTTTGTCACAGTAGAGCAAAAAGAGCGTATCGTCGCTTGTGTTTTCATCCGCAATGCGATGAATCCTTTTAACGTATCCGCAGGTTGCGTCTATAAGTCTGAATGCGGGGTATTTATTCTTAAGTCCGTACAAGAATTCTTCATTCTCCTTCGGAATTCCGTGAGTCCTTATGACTAGTGTCGTAGGCTCGTCGTCGCGCTCTTTCAATATCCCTTCGACGTCTTCGATCTCTATTGAATTAACACCATGACGCTCAAGATCTCGGTTATATATATCGTTGTGAATAAGATGGCCGAGAGTGTATATTCTTCCGTTTTTCTCGTTATCTATAAGCGACTTTACGGTTTTATCCGCGTTTTTTACGCCGGGGCAGAAGCCTGCGTATGCCGACAGAGTGATCATTATTACTTGCTCTCCTCGCTCGCAGGGGCGGGAAGGGCGTCGTAGCCGCCGAGCTTAAGTATTTCTGCAAATATCTTGTCGGTTGCCTGCTTATACTCATCCGTGCCGCCGTTTACAAAACCAAATTCATCGTTTTTGATAGGCTTGCCGAAGATGATCTCAATTCTTCTGAGGAAGCGATACTTGTTGTTTTTGACCTTTATAAATACGGGAAGCACGTCGCTTTCGGATTTACAAGCGATAAGTCCTGCGCCGTTTTTAGTGGGGGTAGTTGCGGGATCAACGCCGGGATATCTGTGACCCTGGGGGAATATTGCAACGTTATATCCTGCTTTTGCAAGATTTACCGAGGTTTTGATAGCCGCAACGTCGCTTCCTCCGCGGTCAAGCTTGATCGCGCCGAGCTTCGTGATAAGACCGCCAATTACGGGAACGGAGAAAAGCTCCTTTTTCGCAACGAATCTTATGGGCTGGGGATATGCCGCGCCGATCATGATAACGTCCTTTGCTGCAATGTGGTTAGAGCAGATAACGTAACCGCGGTCGGTGGGGATGTTTTCAATTCCGACGGCCTTTATACGCTGAAAAAATCTGATAGTGGGCGCAAGCCAAGGCATAAGCTTCTGATAAAGGTTTTTGGAACGCTTCTTTGCGATCTTGATTATCTTCTTCTTAGTGCCGTCAAGCGTAAGCTTTGAGTTATCAAGAAGGATCGCATCGCTTGCAGGAACGCAGGGCGCTATATCTCTGGTTGAATCGTTTTTATCGCGCTCAACCATTTCTTCATATACGCGCTCGTAGGTGACGTCCTGTCCCTTCGCCTTAAGCTCCTCGTATCTGCGCTTTGCACGCGCTTCGGGGGAAGCGGTGAGGAAAATTTTTACCTCAGCATAGGGAAGTATAACCGTTCCGATATCTCTTCCGTCCATTATAACGCTATTGGTTTTTGCGATATTTCTCTGCATATTAAGGAGAAATTCGCGAACCTCCTTAATAGCGCTGACTGCGGATGCCGCCATTGAAATCTCAGGGGTTCTGATCCTGTCTCCAACGTCCTCTCCGTCAAGAAGGATGACCTGCCTTCCGTCGATAAATTTAAGCTCGAGATTGAACTTGCCAAGCTCGGCGATTACCGCTTCGGAATCCTTGGGAGATATACCTTTATTTACCATATATAAACCGATCGTGCGATAGAGCGCGCCGGTGTCAACGTATATGATTCCAAGCTCCTTTGCAACGGATTTTGCAACGCTCGATTTTCCGGCGCCGCCGGGGCCGTCAATTGCTATTCTGATCATTGTTTTACTCCTTAATCAATATGATTCTGCCGCGTTTTTTCCTGCGAGATATCCGGTTGAGAATGCGATTTGAAGGTTAAAACCTCCGGTGTACGCATCCACGTCGATGATCTCTCCCGCAAAGTAAAGACCGGATGTGATTTTTGATTGCATATCCTTCGGTGAGATCTCCTTCGTATCAATTCCGCCGGAGGTGATTATCGCCTCTTCAATTGGACGGAATTTTGACAACGGAATGGGAAACTCCTTAAGGTAGGTTATAATGGTTTTTCTTTCTTCCTTCGTTATTGAGTTGACCTTTTTTCTGCCGTCAATTCCCGTTAGGTCGACGAACACCTCGATCATTTTTGACGGAAGAAGCTCCCCGAGTGAATTGATGAAATCCTTGTTCGTTTTCGCCATAAAATCGGATAGGAGGCGCTTGTCAAGCGTCTTTTCATCAAGCGCCGGCTTTAAGTCTATAAGTAGCGTAAGCTCCGAAATGTTTTTATCTCTTAAGTGCGCTGACGCAGAGAGGATAACGGGGCCTGTCACTCCAAAATGGGTGAACATCATTTCGCCGAAGTCTGTATAAAGGACTTTGTTATTTTTGTCCGTAATCTTTATCGCAACGTTTCTGAGCGATAATCCCTGCATACGAGGGCATAGTGGAGAGGAGCTTTCAATCGGTATAAGCGACGGAGAAAGCTCGGTTACCGTGTGCCCAAGCTTTGAAGCAAGCCTGTAACCTGAGCCATCTGATCCGGTAAGAGGATAGCTCTTTCCGCCGGTTGCAATTATTACCGAGTCGAATTCATAGGTTTCGTTTTTGGCGCTAACCGAAAATTTTCCGCTTTCAAGCTTTTTGATTCCGGTTACCTTATGGTAAAGAACCGTGCATCCCTCTGCGTATTTTCTCATCGCGTCAACGATGTCCTTTGCTTTGTCCGATTCCGGGTAAACTCGTTTGCCGCGTTCGGTTTTTAATTTAACTCCGAGACCTTCGAAGAAATTAATGGTATCCTGCGGGGTAAGCGTGTTGAGTGCCGCATAAAGAAATCTCGGGTTTCGAGTAACGCTCTCGAGAAATTCCTGCACTCCCGAATCGTTCGTAACGTTGCATCGTCCTTTGCCCGTGATTGCAAGCTTTTTTCCGAGTCGGTCGGTGTTTTCAAATATCGTCACTTCTGCGCCGTATAACGCGGCCGTTCCCGCCGCCATCATTCCTGCCGCACCGCCGCCGATCACGGCTATTTTCTTAGTTATATAATCCATCATCGCTTAGTATATACGTCGTAAAGATCCCAAACCTCTTCGAGCTTGTCGAATCTTGCGATAATTTCCTTTTCTCGTCTGCGCGTGATCTCAACGATGATTGCGTTGATTATGCTGACGGGGGCTACGAGCGAATCCATAAACGACGCCATATCCGATTGAGCGGTAAGAAGGCAGGTCGCATATTCCGCAAGTGGGGATATCTCCGAGTCGGTGAAAACGACCACGTTTGCTCCGCTCTGATTTGCGTATTTTACTGCGCTTACCATTTTCGCCGAATATCTTGGGAAGGAGAATGCGATCAATACGTCGTCCTTGCCGATAGAGAACATCTGCTCAAAAACCTCTGCGGTGGATCTCGGTTGTATGAATTTAACGTTGTCAAGAATCATTGAGAGGTTGTATTGAAGGATTGACGCGAGCGCTTCGGTGCTTCTTGCACCCATAACGTAGATCTGCTTTGCAGAAAGGATCGCGTCAACGGCTCTGTGGAAGGTTGCGCGGTTCATCTTTTCAAGCGTATATCTGATCTTGCTGATATCAGACTCCATAACGCTTTCAAGCACGTCTCCCGATCCGAGGCGCTTCTTCGTGATCTCTATACGCTGATTTGGCGTAAGCTTCGTGCGGACAAGCTCCTGCACGGCTCGTTGAAACTCTGAGTAACCTTCAAATCCAAGCTCGTGGGCGAATCTGACGACGGTCGATTCCGACACTCCGACGAGATTTCCGAGCCTAGATGCCGTCATATACGCGGCTTTATCGTAATCGTTGAGTATTGTATTTGCTATCTTTTTCTGACCCTTGGAAAAGGTCGAATAAACGTTTTTTATTCTTTGCGATATATCGGTTGCCATTTTGCCACCCCGTTTATCTTTTAATGCGCCTTTGGCGACAAGAGTAATTATATCATATATTTATATTATTTACAAGTGCTTTTGCAAGAAAAAACATTCATAATTTTCTGTTTTGCAGGAAATGGCGTCAAAAATGCGGCTTTCGTGAATGAAAGCCGCATTAAAGGTTATATTTTTGCAAGAGCCTTGTTGATTCTTGCGATGCTCTCGTCTTTGCCGATAACCTCCATAATTTCGGTCGCGCCGCCGGGGGTTGCCGACAAACCGGAAACTGCGATTCTTATGCACCACATAAGAGTTCCGGTCTTGATTCCGAGCTTTTCAGCAAGGGGAATAAGCGCCGCAAATAACGAGTCGTTATCAAACGATTCCACACCGGAAAGAATGGGAAGCGCCTCGCCGAGAACCGTCTTAACGATCTCAAAATCAGCGATCTTATTCTTCTTGTTAAGGAAGAGTTCCTTATCATAATCGGGAAGTGTGATGAAGAACTCCATGCGCTCATCCATATCGGAAAGCTTCGAGATACGAGTCTTGAGAAGTGCGAACATCTTTTCCTTGTTTATGCTTGCGGGAATCTCGGTTTTGATGAAGGGAGCAACGAGAGTCTTGAAGGCTTCGTCGTCAAGCTTGTGAATATACTCACCGTTGAACCAGAGAAGCTTTTCAAAGTCGAAAACAGCGGGTGACTTTGAAACGCCGTCAATAGTAAACGCCGCCTTAAGCTCGTCAAGAGTGAAGAACTCGGTTTCGCTATTCTTCGGACACCATCCGAGAAGGGCGATGTAGTTCGTAATTGCCTCGGGAAGATATCCGTCGTTTACGAGATCCTGGAAGGAAACTGCGCCATGTCTCTTTGAGAGCTTTGAAACCGAGCCGTCCTCGTTCTTACCCATAAGGAGGGGAAGGTGAACGTAAACGGGTCTTTCCCAACCGAACGAATCGTAGAGAAGAACGTACTTGGGAGTAGAGGTAAGATACTCAGAGCCTCTTACGACGTGGGTAACGCCCATAAGATAGTCGTCAACGACGTGGCAGAAGTTATAAGTAGGATAACCGTCAGCCTTCATAAGTATCTGGTCCTGAAGCTCGGAGTTGTTCATCGAGATCTCACCGAAAACGGAGTCAACGTAGGAGGTCACTCCATCAAGGGGCATCTTCTGTCTGATTACGAAGGGAATGCCAGCCTTAAGGTTCTTTTCAACCTCTTCCTTAGAAAGATCGCGGCAATGACGGTCGTAACCGCCGGTTGCGTCCTCCTCGTGAAGCTTTTCAAGGCGCTCCTTGGTGCAGAAGCAGTAGTACGCCGCGCCGATATCAACGAGCTTCTTTGCGTACTCCATATATATTTCCTTGCGCTCGCTCTGAACGTACGGACCGTGGTCACCGCCAACGTCAGGACCCTCGTCGTAGCCAAGTCCTGTGATCTTGAGGGTAGACTTGATAACGTCGGTTGCGCCCTCAACGAGGCGCTCTCTGTCAGTATCCTCGATGCGGAGGATGAACTTTCCTCCGTCGTGCTTTGAGATGAGGTATGAGTAGAGTGCGGTTCTTAAATTTCCTATATGCATATATCCCGTGGGACTTGGTGCAAATCTTGTTACAGTCATTTTATAAATCCTTTCGAATACAACTTACAAGATATTTTAACACAAAATTTATAATTAGTCAATCTTATTGCCAAAAAAATGTTTGACATAAATTATAAAATGGTGTAAAATATATGCAGAATAAAAGGACGGTGAAAAAATAATGATCAAAAGTACGTTTTCAAAATATCTAATAGCATTCGTGCTGATTATTTTCGTCAGCTTTTTAATGCTGTCCGGACTTATAACGTCCATGATAAAAACGTACGTAAACGAGGATAAAGAGGACGTCCTTCTTTCCACGAGTGAGACTATCGCGGCAACTATGAGAGACGAGGTGGATATAGAGGATCAAATGCGTGTGCAGAAGATCGTAATTTCAACCCTCATTAATATAGATGCCGATCTTCAGGTGCTTATCGTGGATAATAACGGAGTTGTGTTCCTTTCAACCTTTACAGACCCCAACGAGAACGATTCGGAGCGAGAGCCGGACATCTCTTACGATCTTGGCAATATAGACTTCGGACTTTTTGAGGAGCAGACTGATTCCGAAGGCGGGAAATACCTTCTTCACCACGGAAATCTCGGCGGTTACACCAATGAAAACCACATTGCCTGCGCTAAGGAGATTGAGGGCAAGGACGGTCGCACTCTCGGCTACGTAATATCCCTCTCATCAACTGCAAGAGAGAATAACCTCATAAGCAGAACGAGGCGCGCAGTCATAAATAGCTCGGTTTGGGTAATGCTTGCCGCCGTTATCGCGATATACTTTATCACAGAGCGCATAATACATCCGCTTCGCAGTATGACGAGTGCCGCAAAGGAATTTGCAAAGGGGAACTTTGAGAGCAGGGTAGTCGTCAACGGCGACGATGAGGTAGCCGCGCTCGGCAACGCGTTTAACAATATGGCAGAGTCGCTCGGCAATCTTGAAAAGATGCGCAACTCCTTCCTTGCGAATATATCACACGATTTAAGAACGCCTATGACTACTATCTCCGGATTTATCGACGGTATCAATTCCGGCGCGATCCCTCCGGAAAAGCATGAGTATTATCTAGGAGTTATTTCAGCAGAGGTTCACAGGCTTTCGCGCCTCGTTTCGCAGATTCTTGATATTTCAAGGCTTGAATCCGGTGACAGAAAGTTTACCTTTGAGGATTTTGACGTTGCAGAGGTTGCGCGCCTTATCCTTATCTCGTTCGAGAAGAAGATCGATGACAAGCGCCTTGACGTAGAGTTCGACGTTGAAAACGATTCGATGCCCGTTCACGCCGATAAGGACGCTATATATCAGGTTCTTTATAACCTTTGCCACAACGCGATCAAATTCTCAAACGAGGGTGGCAAATTCAGAATTAGTATGCTTCATAAGGACGGCAAGGTTTTGATTTCCGTCTTTGACGAGGGACAGGTTATACCCCAGGAAGATCTTCCTTTGATTTTCGATAGATTCTATAAGAGCGATAAGAGCCGCGGTCTTGACAGAAGCGGCGTCGGACTCGGGCTTTATATATGTAAAACTATAGTTGATGCTCACGGAGAGGAAATATCCGTTGAATCGAGGATCGGCTTCGGAACTGAATTCAGATTTACACTCAAAGAGGGCGAGATCGTGAAGAGAAAGCCCGCTCAGCAGATTTCCGGAGTGTGATTATGTCCAGAGTAATTCTGCATTGCGATTGTAACAGCTTTTTCGCCTCGGTAGAAACCGCATTAAACCCCGCTTATAAAAACGTTCCGATGGCTGTCTGCGGAAGCGAATCCGACAGGCACGGAATAGTCCTTGCCAAAAACGAACTAGCGAAAAAATATAACATACAAACCGCCGAAACGGTGTATTCAGCGAAAAGAAAGTGTCCAACGCTCGTCATTGCCGAGCCGCATTACGAGGAATATAAGAAATATTCGCGCGCAGTGAACCGCATTTATGC
>JAZLEH010000013.1:0-3612 GCA_045615165.1 Eubacteriales bacterium
CTTACTGCCTCATCAAGTCTCTCATCGGTGATCTTGCCCTCTTTGTAAGCACGAAGCATCATCTCGTAAACCTCGCGTGTCGTCGTGCGATAGTTCGGGAGAATGATATCATTGCCCGCCATAAGAGCCATCCACATAGCGTTTTCTTCACCGAATTTCTGAAGAATGCCCATCATTGCAAGGCTGTCGGTATAAACCACACCGTCAAAGCCCATCTCTCTTATGATGTCGATAACCTTCTTTGAAAGTGATGCGGGGCGATCGGGATCGATGCTTTTAAGAACCTGATGACCAACCATTAACGACGGGAGAAGTCCGTCGTCCATAAGATACTTATAAGGAAGCAGATTATAGTTAACGAGGTCCTCTTTCGTTTCGTAGGAAACACCCTCTATCATGTGCGTGTCGATCGGACCAACGTTGCTTCCGGGATAGTGCTTTGCGCATCCGTGGAATGCGTAGGTCTTGAACACCTCGTTTATATCCTTTGCGAAGCGATACGCCCCCTCGGGAGTGTCGCTCGAGGTTCTTGAAACCGTGCAGGGTGCATTGCAGTGAAGAATGTCAACGATCGGTCCCCAGCATCCCGAGAAGCCCATTTCCTTCGCTTCCTTTGCAAGAGCCGCCGCAAACACGCGGTTATACTCAGAGTTATCGCAAGCCGCAAGCGATATAAGCGGTATTTTGGGCAAAGTTGAAAGCGGGAATCCAACCTCCATATCGTTAACCACGATAAGCGGATAATTTGCCGCTGCGCGATACATATCAATAAGCTCCTTCGTCCTTGCGTTGAAGGGCATCTGCAAGCATCCGCACGCCTCGTTTTTAACGAGCTCCATAGTGAAATCAATGTCGTCCTGCGTATTGAAGCGGCGCGCACAGAGCACACGGCCCAATTTCTGCTCGACCGTCATCTGTTCTATCTTTAACATTTTTGTTGGATATCCTCCAAATATAGTAATTAATTATAAAATTATAATACCTTATAAGTGAGCCGCGTGTCAAGTGAAATATCAATAAAAAGCGCTGAATAATCAATAAAAAGCATAATTTACTGCTATTTATGCTAAAAAGCGCTTGTTTTCGCTTCCTTAAAACGAAAAGGACACTCCGAAGAACGTCCTTTTTGTGCAACCAAATCATATAGAATTAAGTCTTCTCGTTTTTATTAATATCCGCCATTCCCGAAATAATTGCGGCAACGAATCCTATCGCTCCTCCGATAAATAAGGATGCGCTCGGTTCATCCTGACCGAGGATAATGGCAAAAGCACCCGTAACCACGGCTGAAAGCGGCATAATAACCGCAACCGCACTCGCCGAAACGAATTTCATTGAATGAGTGCGAACGGTCCAGCACAAAGCGTTCGAAAGAGCGCCAAGAAGCAAAAGTCCAAGTATCGGAAGAATGTCCGCGGTGAAAACGAAGGGATCAACTACCCTGCCGCCTATCGTAACGAAATTAAGCGCAACTGCCATAACCGCCGCAATCGTGGCATACACGAAATGCTGGATCATAACGTAGATAGAAGCCGAGAAGCGCTTTGCATACATACCCGATACCGCAATATTGACGCCGTATATGATTCCCGCAAGCGCATTGAGAATATCAGCCGTCTTTAAATCAATACCGGCGCTGAACACTCCTGCAAGCACCATTGAGGAGATCATGCATAAAACGCACGCCGAAACGGTTAGGAAGGTCGGCTTCTTCTTTATGGCAACGAAGAGTATTATCGGAACTGCAATGCAGGAAAGATTTTCTAAAAACGCCTGATTGGTGGGTGAGGCGTCAAAATTATACGCAAGCGCCTGAAGCAGCGTTGCCGCGCCAAGACACACGCCCGTCGGAATAGCAACCTTGAAATACGATCGATTGATCTTCTTTAGCGAACCAAGATTCATGAAAAGCAACACGAGCGCGGCTGACAATGCGGTTACCGCGGTATATACCGAGGCAGAAAAGCTATCGCCGATAAGCATTTTCTTAAACGACGGCACGACGCCCCAGAACAAAACGACGAAGGCTATACCTACGTAAGCAAAGAACACCGGTTTATTTATTGCCTTATTCTTCATTCCAAAGCACCGTAAAGCACCGCGGCAAGTACAGCGGCAAAAAATCCGCTGAAGAAGTTAACGACGTCGTTATCAAAGAAATAAAATCCTGCGCACTTTTTCGTGGGCTTTTTGCAATGTATCTCTCTTTCGGTTATCTCACCGCAAGTCTTACATTCAAACTTGACCTGAAGAAGCGAACCGAGCATACTGTCAAATACTGCACCGAGGAACGCCGCACCGGCGATTATAAGCATAAATTTAATATTAACGATATCGAATGCAAGTGCGATAGTGCTTATCGCAATAGCCGCGCAAAGCGATGAAGCAGTACCGATAACCGACATTCCACCGCTGAGACCGGGCTTCGTTTCCTTCATTCTGAATACGTCGTATACCTTGGATGCAAAAACTCCGAATCCAGACGCCGCCGTATCGGCAAACGCCTCCGCAAGCGCCGCAATATAGCCGACGACGAACGCAAAATGCCCCGTTCCCGAGTAAAGAAGAGCCATCATCATAGGGACGAGTCCGTTTGCCATTACCTGAATGGCGTCGCGGCAATCTCCCTTCTTCGTGATAGTGTCCTCTTTCTTTTTAAGACTCTTTATCTTGTCGATTATAACGCTTCCGAAGAGAAATGCGCAAAGCATAACGAATCCGAAGTTTCCGAGAATGAGCGAAATAACCGCGTCAAGCACCATCGCAAAGAGAAGTCCCGTCTTCGTCAAGACCTTCTTTTCAAGAACCGCCGCGATGATCAGTGGCGTCACGATTATCGGAACGGTATACGCATTGATCGCGGGATAATTTATAAATGCATACGCAAGAAGAGAAACGCCGAGCGTAATAGCAATATTATCAAGTCCGAATACGGTTATAAGCTCGAGTCCGACTGAAAGCACGCCGATTGCGAGGCATTGAAGGATTGTGAGATTAAGGTCAAGCGCCTCCCTGAATACGATCGCCACGAGCGACGAGGAAGCAAAGTTTGCAAGAGTTCCGAGGAGCGATTTATTCTTATAAACCTTTGGGTTATGCTTTTTTGCAAGCTGACCTACGATACCCGCAAATCCGTCGCCGACTGAGGTGCAGAAAACGCCGATTCCAAACGGATACATCATTTCATCAACAAACAGGCATATAACCGCCATTATCGACATTGCAACGGCGTAATAGACAGTTCCCGGCGCATTATCCGATTCCGATGAGATCATCGGCATAAGATTTTTGAAATGAGCAACCGCGAGTATTACCGTAAACAATAGGCAAACTGCAAGAAAATGATAGCTCGCGCCCACGTAATGCGATAAAATGATCCATTCTGCTCCAACGAGGATATGAACCATCTTGCGCGAATATTTTTTCGGCAAACCGAATTTATACGCAACGAACGCAAGCGCAAGGCATACCAGCGCGTACAGAATACTGAATATATATCCTTTAATTATCATAAGAAACCACCTAATAATCTATTGCCTATATTATATAAAAAAAGTAAATAAAAGTCAATAGACAGATCGTTATAAAACAAAAAACGAGCCGACCGGCTCG
>JAZLEH010000014.1:0-7100 GCA_045615165.1 Eubacteriales bacterium
ATGAGCACCGGAGGTGTTAACCTTATCTGCCTTATCGTACTTAGCGTAATCCCACTTCTCGCCCTTCCAGTTGAGAGCGTTCTTGGGAGGATTGTTATCAAGACCTTCCCACCAAACGGTGTTGTCATCAAGGTTGTGGCAAACGTTGGTAAAGATAGTGTCGCGCATAGCGGTGTGAAGAGCGTTGGGGTTGGAGTTCTCGTTAGTACCGGGAGCAACGCCGAAGAAGCCGTTCTCGGGGTTAACTGCCCAAAGTCTTCCATCCTGACCAACTCTGAGCCAAGCGATATCGTCGCCTACGCACCAAGTCTTATAACCCTTCTTCTTATAAACTTCCGGAGGAATAAGCATTGCAAGGTTGGTCTTACCGCAAGCAGAGGGGAATGCTGCGGAAACGTACTTAACCTCTCCATCGGGATTCTCTATACCGAGAATGAGCATGTGCTCTGCCATCCAGCCTTCCTTACGGCCAAGGTAGGATGCGATACGAAGAGCGAAGCACTTCTTACCGAGAAGAACGTTTCCACCGTAACCGGAGTTAACCGACCAAATGGTGTTGTCCTCGGGAAAATGGCATATGTATCTGTTATCCTCATCGATATCAGCTCTTGCGTGAAGACCCTTGATGAAGTCTGCGCTATCGCCAAGTGCCTCAAGAACATTAAGACCAACTCTGGTCATGATGAGCATGTTGAGTACAACGTAGATAGAGTCGGTAAGCTCGATTCCGTACTTAGCGAAATCAGATCCTACAACCGACATAGAGTAAGGAATTACGTACATGGGCTTGTTCTTGTAAGAGCCCTCATAGAGCTTAGAAAGCTTTGCATAGCATTCCTTGGGATCCATCCAGTTATTGATGTTTCCTGCATCTTCCTTCGTTCTGGTACAGATGAAGGTTCTGTTCTCAACGCGTGCTACGTCGTTGATAGCGGTTCTGTGAAGATAGCAGTTAGGAAGCTTTTCCTCGTTGAGCTTGAGGAGCTCGCCGTTAGCGATAGCCTCTGCACGAAGAGCCCCAGCCTGCTTCTCCGAGCCGTCGATAAGGATGATCTCAGAGGGCTTAACCATTGCAGCCATCTCAGCAATCCATTCATTGACGAACTTGTTGTTTGTAACGTTTGCGTTCATAGTGAGTATATCTCCTTTTTAAAATTATCATCAAAATGTGATAAGTCCAACTTTTCACAACTACATTATATCACAATGCTTTTACTTTTGCAATACGTAAATAAAATATTTTAGCAATTATTTATCGGGGCTTAACCGATTATTCATATAAACGCGGAAAAATCGGTGATTTTGCCCGTTTTTGACGGTTTAGGTTGTATCCTGCTTCAAATTGGTAATATTTACCATTTTGTTGTGAATAAGTTTGTAGATTTTTTCGCTATTTTAACTCTTGATTTTAGACACAGTTCTGTGGTAAAATAGTTTTGCTTCCAAAAATTACCAAATTTTACCATTTTAACAAGGAGAAAAAACATGGAAAACAAAGCAAGAATTCTGATTTGCGACGAAAATAAAGAAGAAAGGGTGAGACTCGTCGCGTCTCTCAACTCCGCCGGATATACCCGATGCGACGAAGCAAGTGACGGTAACAGCGCCGTTGATATGCTCACGAGAAACCGCTATGACGTTGCAATAATCGACCTTTGGCTATCAAAGCTTGACGGCATCGGAATAATAAGAGCCGTATCCCGTCTTGAATCAAAGGACAAGCCTTCCTTCATTCTTATGTCCCCCATCAACAAGCAATCCATCCTTCTTGAAGCGACGGAATCGGGAGCTGATATTTGCATACCGAAGCCCTTCGATTTCTCAACGCTCGTTTATCATATAGACGCGCTTATAAAATCAAAAGGAAAGGTCGATCAGCAAAAGGACTCCTCACATTCACCCGATATGGAGGCGCAGGTTACCAAGATCATCCACCAGATAGGAATCCCCGCGCACATCAAAGGGTATCAATACCTGCGAGCCGCAATACTTATGGTTATCGAGGATAACGATATTATAAACTCGGTAACGAAGATCCTTTACCCGTCGGTGGCAAAGAAATTCCAAACGACCACCTCCCGCGTTGAAAGAGCGATAAGACACGCAATCGAGGTTGCGTGGGACAGAGGCGACGTTGACACTCTCAACTCATACTTTGGATATACTATCCAAAATTCAAGAGGAAAACCTACGAACTCGGAATTTATAGCAATGATCGCAGATAATCTTCGCTTGAAATACAAATATATAACGGTATAAAAAAAGAAGGATAAAAGCCGAAACGGCTTTTATCCTTAACTTGTCGATTATTAAAAATATCTTCTGCCTTCCATTGCGCGATAAAGTGTTACCTCATCGGCGTACTCAATATCGCCGCCCACGGGTATTCCGTAAGCAAGGCGGGAAACGACGACCTCATACGGTTCAAGAATGCGCGCAAGATATGCGGCAGTGGTATCTCCGCCGGGGGTGGGATTGGTTGCAACGATTACCTCTCGAACGCCCTCGTTCTTTACCCTCTCTATGAGCTCCTTAAAGGTAAGGTCATCCGCAGTTATGTTATCAAGAGGTGAGAGTGCTCCGCCGAGAACGTGATAAACGCCCTTATAGCCGCGCACCTTTTCCATAACCATAACGTCCTTTGCATCCTCAACAACGCAAATGATCGAGGGGTCGCGATCCTCGTTTTTACATATATCACAGCTTTCGGGCGAGGTTGAAAGTCCGAAGCAGATCGGGCATTTATGAACATCACGCTTGAGTCCGAGAATAGCATCGGAAAATCTTGCCGCCTCTTCCTCGGTAAAATTAAGCGTGGCAAACGCGTATCTCGCCGCGGTCTTTGCGCCAACGCCGGGTAAGCGCCTAAATTCCTCTATCAAGCGCTGAATGGGTGGAATATATTCTGCCATATCTTAGAACATTCCGGGGAATCCGAGTCCCATTGAGCCGGTGATCTTCTGCATTTCCTCGGACGAAGATGCCTCAACCTTTTTCACTGCCTCGTTAACAGCGGCAACGATAAGGTCCTCAAGCGTTTCTATATCGTCGGGATCTACTACCTCGGGGGATATCTTAACGGAAAGAAGCTCCTTTTTTCCGTTGATCTTAACGTTAACTACTCCGCCGCCTGCAGACACGTCGTATTCGCGGGTCTCAAGCTCCTCCTGCATTGCAGTCATATCCTCCTGCATCTTCTGAGCCTGCTTAAGCATAGCCTGCATATTAGCAGGTCCGCCGCCTGCTCCCTGCGGTAATCTAACCTTCATATTTATTCTCCATTCTGCCAAATAGGCTTTTAATTATTAATATTTTCAAGATCCGATGCGGGATCGTCAACTGAGGCTGCCTTTGCCCCCTCGATCCTTATAAGAACTCTGTCGGGTGAAGTGCCCCTCATTTCTGCTATAACTCCGCGGACGATTGCAAGATTCGGAATGCTTGCCGCAAGACGGGAAGCGAAAAATTCGTTCATTTTTATAACGATCGTCTCATCGGGTAAAACGAATGCCGATGACGAGCCGAATTGGCTTGCAAGCGAGGGCTTAAGCTCCCCTATCCTATCAATTATATCGTTCCAATTATTTAATTTCTTCACCTCGGAGCTATGCTCGGGCATTGACTGCTTCGGCGCTTCCTTAACGGTTGCGGTCGGCGCGGGCTCTGCGGTCTCGGTGCTGACCTGCGCTTTCACCTGAGTGGGAACGCCCATTTTGATCATCGAGATCTGCTTTTCAAGCTCTTCAACGCGAAGTGCGAGCGCTTCAACGGAACCAACGAGCTTCGGATCACACATTCTCGTGAGTGCGATCTCAGCAACGCTTCGCTTAGAGTTTATTGCCCTTTGCATATCCGAAAGGGCGTTCTCAAGAATAGTCGTGTGATAGACGAGCCTTGCCATAGTGAAGCCGTCGCTTATTCTTTTAAGCGTTTCGTATTCAACGTCGGTAAGGTCGAGATATTCCTTTGCGCGGTCGGTATTTTTAACGACCATAACGTCGCGATAGGAATCTATCATTTCCTGCCAGAAAACAGAAATATCACCACTGCTCATAACTATATCGCGAATGATGGTATATACCGTATCGTATTCGGCGCGTCCGACGGCTTCAATAAGCTTGTAAACAGCGCCTCTGTCACCCGTTCCGATCGTCTCGGCAACGAGGGATGCATCTATACGCACGCGTGAGCCTGCGCAAAGCTCAAGAAGGCTGACCGCATCACGCATACCGCCCCTTGACGCTCTTGCAATAAGCCTTGCTCCATCCTCGTCAAGATCGATATTTTCCGCCTTAGATATCTTGAAGAGGCGGTCGATTATAACATCCGAGCTCATTCTTCTGAAATCGAATCTCTGACATCTTGAAACTATGGTAGTTGGAAGCTTGTTAAACTCCGTCGTTGCAAGGATAAAGACGACGTATGACGGCGGCTCTTCAAGAGTTTTAAGAAGCGCGTTGAACGCCGCGCCGGACATCATATGTACCTCGTCTATGATATAAACGCGGTATTTAAGCTCTGCGGGTGTGAATGCGATCTCATCCTTAAGGCTTCTTACGTCGCCGACACCGTTGTTACTTGCGGCGTCCATTTCAATAACGTCGGTTGCTACGCCTGCGTCGATCGACTTACAAGCGGCGCACTTGTTACAGGGATTTCCGCCCTTGGGTTCAAGACAGTTTACAGCCTTGGCAAGAATCTTGGCACAGCTCGTCTTACCCGTTCCGCGAGAGCCGCAGAAAAGATACGCGTGCGATATTTTATTGTTATCAACCTCGTATTTGAGAATATCCGTTATTCCCTTTTGACCGCAAACGTCATCAAAGTCGAACGGTCTCCATTTTCTGTACAGCGCTTTATATGCGGACATTTTCCCTCCAATTATTCACTCTCACCTATTAAAAAGGCGTAGGTGAAATTCACATACGCCATTGATTCTATACGTCGGATAGAGCCATACACCCCTCCGTCGAAATACCCTTACATACGGTAACCGCCACGTTTGCTCCAAACAGGCAACCTTGCGGCACATCCGATAAACCGCTTAATGCTGCTTGGTTCCCCACCTGACATGGTTCACAGCCTCAGATTGCGCAAGACCAATTTTTCAACACAAACAAATGACGGCGCAGACTACACAAGAATACCCCTCGGGAAAGGAATGAACCCCTGCTATAGCGGATTTCAGGTACAAGGCGCCGCTACCTCCCCGGCTGGTATGACTCCATCCGACGCATAGAATATTTATTACAACGTTTATATTATATCAAATTAAACGTAAAATTGCAATAGCTTTTGAAATATTTTATATTTTATTAAATTTTAAATCAAAAAACCGCCGTTAACGTTCAAAACCTCACCCGTAATGAATGAAGAGGACTCACCCGCAAGGAAGAGTGCCGCCTCGGCAACGTCGCGCGGAGTGCCGATCCTTGAAAGAGGCGTTTCATCAACGAGAGACTGAACGTCATCCTCCGAAAGATTCTTATTCATATCGGTATCAATGAGCCCCGGTGCAATGCAGTTGACGGTAATTCCAGATGGACCGACCTCTTTTGCAAGCGCCTTTGTCATACCTATTATTGCCGCCTTAGTAGCGGAATAATTCACCTCACATGATGCACCCGTTATTCCCCACATTGACGAGATATTTATTATCCTGCCCGAATGCTCACGAATCATTTCGGGAAGAACGCGCTTGGAATAAAGGAACGCACCGTCAAGGTTGACTGCAAACATCCTGCGCCACTCCTCGTAGCTCACTTCGGTAAAAAGCCCCGAGCCGGATATTGCGGCGTTATTAATGAGGATATCCACCCTGCCGATCTTCTCTTCAACAGTGGCGACCGCGATATTAACCTCCGACTCCGATGCGGAATCAGCTTTTATGGCAAGAGCGCCGGTTTTGCGGGAGAGCTCGTTTGCCTCGTTTATTGAATTATTATAGGTGAAAGCGACGTTATAACCGCGCTCGGTGAAAAGCTCAACGATAGCTCTGCCAATCCCGCGCGAGCCGCCGTTGACAAGGACGTTTTTCATTTCAAATCCTCTCAAAACAGATTCTTTAATATAATTATACCTATAAATATGCAATATGTCAAGAAAAAGCTATTGACTGGGGCACAAAAATCATTTATAATCATCACGGAGGTTGAATAATGATACTCGTAATTAACAGATCAAAGAAGGCGGCGAGAAATCTTGCCGAGACCTTTTATTATATGGGCATCGTCGCATACGGTACGACACCGAGCGAGGCTCTCTCGGAGATCTCGCTGAGATACTCCGCAGTGATAGTTATGAATCCGTCAGCTCTTGCGGACAAGGACGATTACGTTGCAAGGCTTCGCTCTTATGCAAGAATACCCGTTTTCGCAATGACGGACGAGCCTGATGAGAAGGATAATATTATATTTGACAAGGTAATGAAGATGAGCACTTACGCCTCCGTAGTTATAGACAAGATAGGCGACTATTGCGATGAAAACAAGCTTCGTATTCCGGGTGTTTATAAGCTTGCGGGACTTGATCTCTCGTTCTTCCTGAACACTCCGACCTATATGTTCACCGCTCTTTCACTCACAAAAACCGAGCTTATGCTCTTAAGGACTCTTATAAGGACGTATCCGCAGCCGACTGACGCAAAGGAGATTCTTAAATACGCGTTCAGGCAATCAAGACTTCCCGATCCTGCGAACGTGAGAACGCATATCTCGGTTATAAACAAGAAATTCCGCGCGATAAGCAAAAGAAATCTTATAACGCTGACGGTCGGCGAGGGATACAGAATCCTTACGCCCGAAATTATTGACGCGCTAATATGAAAGTTGACAAGCCTCACGATCATATAATCGATCGGGAGGCTTTATGTTTGGATTAAAAGAAATACTGATAAGATTTTTCACGCTGATTCTCGGACTTGAGACGGAGCAGAATTTTCCTCCTCCGTTATCGCAAGCTGAGGAGCAGGAGCTTTTTTCAAAAGCAAGGAACGGAGACGGAGCGGCGCGCGCCAAGCTTATCGAGCATAATCTGCGGCTCGTTTCGCACATAATAAAGAAGTATTACGCCTCGTACGGCGCAGAAGACGAGCTTCTTTC
>JAZLEH010000015.1:0-10147 GCA_045615165.1 Eubacteriales bacterium
AAAATTCTCTGCTTTTTTATATTAATACGGACCTGCAAGCGGATTAACGCTTTCCTTCCACATTTCTTCTACGTATGCTTCAAGTCCGAGGTCGAGCTTTGCCGCCTCGATATAATCGCTTTGAAGAGGTCTTGCGGGGGATGCGAGAACCGCTTGGGAATAGTAGAGCGTTATCTCATTTTTAATATCAACAGCGCCGAAAGCTCCTGCCGCGCCGTTCCAACCGAAGTCGGTGCGCTTATTTGAGGAGTCGGGCACTCTAATTCCGAGACCGTAGCCGTAGCCCTTTGCAACCCAACAAGCAGGGCGCTGTGTATCCGTCAGATAATCGGTGGTCATACGGTCAAGAGTGTCGAATGATATGACCTTGCCGAGTCTTACGCCCTCGAGAAATTTTATATAATCATCAACGGTTGAGACTGCGCCTGCGCCGCCGCTCTCGTATTCACTGCCAAACTTATAATTTATAGTTTTTCCTATATTATTATATTTTTTCGTTTGCGCGTCATACCGGTACTGCATACACACGCAGGGCAAGTATTTATCCGATAGATTATAGGTCGTGTTTTTCATTTCGAGGGGCTTAAATATCTTGTCGCTTACGTATTCTCCGAAACGCTTTCCGCTGACGATTTCAACTATTGCGGCTAACACGTCGTGTGACAAGCTATAACGCCAATTTTCGCCGGGTTCGAATTCAAGGGGCATTTTTGCTATATAATTCATAGTTTCAACCGTTGGACATCTGCCCTCGGTTTCGGCTATCGCCCGTTCTATATGCTCAGAGCCTACGTCATAAGAAAGTCCGCTCGTCATAGTAAAGAGGTGGAAGAGCTTTATTCTCTTCTCCGCTTTGAACAGTCCGCCGTTCTTCTTAACCTTCATATCACCGAATGCGGGAATATAGTCGGCAAGATCATCGTCGAGGGATATTTTGCCGTCCTCAAGAAGCGTAAGAGCCGCCGAGCAGGTAATGAATTTTGAGCAGGAGTAGATATCGTAAAGCGTGTCTTTCGTTACGGGTGAGCCATCCTCATCCATAACGCCGCGAAGCTCACGGAAGACCTCCTTACCCTTGTGATATACTGCGACATCCATTGCCGGTATTCCGACAGCCTCGCTCTTATCAAGCAATTTTTTTATATTTTCAAACATTTCCCGCGCCTCAAATCTCTATAAAATCATAGTCTGACGGAGCGATGAGGGGGAATTTAAACTCGCCCGACTCGTTTTCCTTCTTAAGAAGAGGTATTCGCTCATTCGGGAATTTGATATGGTTGAACGCAACCATCTTCGTTTTGCATTCCTTTATATGCTCGCGGAGGAATTCGAAATCGAAGTGAGCCATTTCGCATATAAAGAGATCGGATTCAAGCTCCTTTGCCGCAGTCGGAAAATCATTCATTTCGAGAAGGTATGAGAGGTCACCCGAGAATACAACTCGCTTTCCCTCACATTCAAGAATATAACCCTAGGCGGGTCTTCCCTTTTTGGCGAGATGCCCCGTTTTAAATGGGGTGAGCTTGATATTCTCATCCTCGTAAACGAAGCTTTCGTCATAATATTTCATTCGTGCGTCATTCTCGTTAAGAATGCCTGAGGTAACCATAAGATAATTCTTTATTGCATCGATGGCGTTCTTCTCGGGAATATAAAAATCAATAGATGCATCGGTTTTCGTGCAGGATATTGCATCAACCATTTCAAGAACGTTAAGAAGATGATCGTTGTGCGTGTGGGTAATGAATACCGCGCGGATCTCCTTAAGCGCTCTGTCGGAATTTGTAAGCTGGTGCATTACGGGCGATCCCGCGTCAATAAGATACGACACGCCCCCCGTCTCGATCATCATTGAGGTTCGATATCTTCCCTTTTCGTGAAGTCCGTGACCTGTGCCCAAAAATGTAATTTTCATATTATCCTCACTAAATTATATTTCAAATTCGTCGCCGTCATCAGCGACGATCATAGGAAACGGGAAGCTTCCCGCTTCGTTTTCCTTTTCAATAATTTCTATATTTGCTCTTGACCTGTGATTAAAGAACATTCTTTTGACCCTGCATTTTTTGAGAGTTGGAGCGATGAGTCCAAATTCAAAATGGGTCGATTCGCACACGATCGCGTCAAGCTCGATCTCCGTTGCGATCTTTGGAAAATCGTCATACTTAAGCTTATGAGAAAGGTCACCCGTGAAGAGAATCTTTCTTCCCTCGCATTCAACCAGGAATGCGAACGACGGTCTATCCCTATCGCCAAGATGACGGGTTGGAATCGCGGATATTCTTATATTTTCATCCGCAAAAACGAGCCCCTCGCCGTAAACGAAAAAGTGATTCACGTCCTCACGGATATCAGCCATAACCGCGCTAAAATAATTCTTAAGCGGCTGAATGATACTCTCCTCGGGAAGATAGTAGCTTATATTTGCCTTAGTAAAAATCTTAGGGTTATTCGTGCAACGAATAAGGTCGATAAGTCCAAAGAGGTGATCGCTGTGCGTGTGCGTAATAAATACGGCGCGGATATCCTCGATCGACTTATCCGTATCGACGAGCTTATTTACGATGGGTGCGCCTGCGTCAATGATATAATAGACGCCGCAAGCTTCAATCATCGTTGAAGATGCCGCGCGCCCCTTTGCAGGAAGCCCCGCCGCAGTTCCGAGAAATCTTATTTTCATATTCCGACACCTCACAGTTCCACGGAGTCGCCGTCGTTTGCGCTGAATATCGGGAACGGAAATTCACCAGAAAGATCCACTTTCTCAATAAGAGGCGTTCTGATCTCGGGGAATTTTACGTGTGTTATATAAAGCTTTTTGGTTTTGCATTCCATAATATGAGGAGAAAGAACGTCAAAATCGAAATGCGCAAGCTCGGATATGAGAAGATCAAGCTCTTCCGTCTTTGCGACGGACGGAAAATCGCCATACTTAAGATTTTGTGACATATCTCCCGTGAAGAGAATCTTCTTTCCCTCGGCTTCGACAAGGAATGAATACGAAGGATGCGAGCGCTCGCGCAGGTGGGCGTTCGGAATGACAGTAAGCTTCAAAAGTCCGTCGTCATAAACGAAATTTTCGGGATAAACGTGGAAAACGTTCTTTTCCTCACTGAATGGAGCTTTGACAACGCTGATAAGCTCCTTTATTTCCTTTATTCCGCGCGCCTCGGGAAGATAATAATCAACACAGACTCCATCGTAAAACCTACTAGCCCAACCGAGTACGTCAACGAGGCGCAAAAGTCCGTTTACGTGGTCGCCGTGTATATGAGTTATAAATACAGATCTAAGGCTTGATATCGGAATATCGTTATCAAGCATTTTATTAGCAACCGCCGCGCCCGCATCAAGAAGATATACCTTGCCGCCCGTTTCAATGGCGATCGAGGTATAATCCCTGTTTTTCTCAGGATGACCGTGGCAGGTGCCGAGAAACGTAAGCTTCATATCAGCCCTCAAGCGTTACGGAATATCCGTCATACGAATAATCTATCTTTATATCGGTATTTTCCGAGGCAAGTGCCTTGATATCGGGGAGTTTCTTTTCAAAATCGGATATATGGTTAAAGATGAGATTTTTAACACGCATTCCATTAAGATGCGGCTTAAGCTCCGAGAGCGAGAAGTGCGCAAGCTCAAGGACGAAAAGATCGACCTCATCCTCATACACTGCGCGCGGTATATCAGATTCTGCAATATTCTGCGAAATATCGCCCGAAAATACAACACGCCTACCCTCTCCCTCAACTATAAACGCGTAAGAGGGGCGGTTTGCTTTTTTCAAATGCGCGGTAGGAACAGCAGTTACGCGAATTATTCCGTCGTCAAATATCACGCCCTCATTTATCAAGTGGAAGCGATTGACTTCCTTTCTTATCGGGCTGATGACCGAGGTGAAATACTCGTCAAGCGAATCCTCAAGCTCATTTTCGGGGATGTAATAATCGATCTCTGCCGTGGGGAATATCTTCTCGATATTCACGCATCTTATAAGATCTACAAGACCCAAAACGTGATCCGTGTGCGCGTGGGTTATAAAGGTCGCCTTTATCGCCTCAAGATCGAATCCGAAATCGATAAGACGGTTGACGACGGGCATACCCGCATCGATAAGATAGAGCTTGCCGCAAGCCTCAATAACGGTTGCCGAATTTGCTCTGTTTTTTTCGGGAACGCCTGCGGCAGTCCCTAAAAACGTTATCCTCATAGCGCCCTCCTTAAACAATTACAACGTCACCGTCGGAAGCACCGACGATCTCAAAGAGAAATTCTCCGCTCTCATTTTCGCGAGCGAGCAGCGGTATTCTCTCATCGGGAAATTTGACGTGGTTCATATATAGTTTCTTAAGCTTGCACTCCTTGAAATGGGGGCGAAGCACCTCAAAATCGAAGTGCGCCATCTCGCAGATAAAGAGGTCGATAAGCTCGCGCTTTGCAACTGCGGGAAAATCATCGTACTTTATATTCTGCGAAATATCGCCGGAGAACAATACCTTCTTTCCCTCTGCTTCAACGAGGAATGCGTAGGCGGGGTAACCGCCCCAATCCTTAAGATGCAGGGTGGGAATTACGGTGAGCTTAACGTTTTCATCAACGTATACGAAATCGCTCTCATACTTATGGAAGCGATTTTTATTTTCATCGACGGGAGCAGTAATTGCGCCGACGAGTTTTTTTACAGCATTTATTCCGCGTTCCTCAGGGAGATAGTAATCAACGATTTCGCCCTTATGCGTCCTAGTCCAAGTGAAAAGGTCAACGAGCGGAACCAGTCCGTTAATGTGGTCGGAATGAATGTGAGATATAAACACCGCGCGGAGCTTATGAGGATCGATATCGTAATCCATCATTTTATTATATACAGCCGCGCCGGCATCAAGAAGATAGACCGAGTCGTGTATCTCTATTGATATTGAGGTATATTCCCTCTTCTTTTCGGGATAGCCGTGACAAGTACCGAGAAAGGTTATTTTCATAATGTTACCCTTATTGTTTTATGCGCGAAGGATGAAATTCACCCTTCGCGCATAGTTTTTACTTATTGAAATACTTAACCATAGACTTGAACATCTTGATGTCGTAATCACCAATAACGTTCTTGTAGAGGCCTTCGCCAATTCTCTCAGCGTGACCCATCTTACCGAATACGCGTCCGTCAGGAGAGGTGATACCCTCAATAGCCAGCGCAGATCCGTTGGGGTTAAAGTCTATATCGTAGGTTGCGTTACCGTCAAGGTCAACGTACTGAGTAGCGATCTGACCGCCCTCGATAAGCTTCTTTACCATTTCATCGGTTGCGAGGAACTTACCTTCACCGTGAGAGATCGGAACGTTATAAACGTCACCAACGTTACAATCTGCAAGCCAAGGAGACATATTCGAAGCGATTCTGGTACGAACGATCTTCGACTGGTGGCGAGCGATGTTGTTGAAGGTAAGAGTCGGGCAGGATTCATCGGTATCGATGATCTTACCGAACGGAAGAAGACCGAGCTTGATAAGAGCCTGGAATCCGTTACAGATACCGCACATAAGACCGTCACGGTTATCGAGAAGGTCGCTTACTGCCGCCTTAACGCTCTCGCCACGGAAGAACGCGGTAATGAACTTACCCGATCCATCGGGCTCGTCACCTCCGGAGAATCCACCGGGAACGAAGATAGCCTGTGCTGACTTGATCTTATCGGCAAAGGTGGAAGCACTCTTCTTAACGCCGTCTGCGGTAAGGTTATTGATAACGAATATTTCGGGCTCAGCACCTGCGTCACGAACTGCCTTAGCGGAGTCGTATTCACAGTTAGTGCCGGGGAATACGGGAATAAGAACCTTGGGCTTAGCAACCTTAACTGCGGGAGCTTTGCGCTCGGTTGCAGTGTAGGAGATAGTCTCGGGCTTATCCTCACGGGTCTTGATGTTGCAGGAATATACTGATTCAAGCTTATCCTCATACGCCTTGTTGAGCTCGCATGCGCAAACCTTCATTCCATCGTAGTTGAACTCGCACTTATCGGTTACGTAACCGAGAAGAGCGCCAACTTTAGTGTCGTCGGAGAGCTCGAGAACGAATGAACCGTAGTTATATCCGAAGATATCATCCATAGAAACTGCGGAATCAAAGTCGAAGCCGTAGCCGTTACCCATAGCCATCTTGAATACTGCCTCAGCAACACCGCCGATGGTGGGAGTATAAGCGGAGAGAACCTTGCCCTCTCTCATAAGAGAGATAACAGTCTCGTAAAGCTTAAGAAGAGATTCTGCAACGGGGAGTCCGTTTTCATCATACTTGGGCTTAAGAAGAACTACCTTAGAGCCTGCGTTCTTGAACTCGGGGGAGATTACGTTCTTGATCTTATCGGTGGTTACAGCAAAGGAGATGAGAGTCGGAGGAACATCGAGCTTTTCGAACGAACCGCTCATTGAGTCCTTACCGCCGATAGCGGCAATTCCGAGATCCATCTGTGCCTTGAATGCACCGAGAAGAGCAGAGAGAGGCTTGCCCCATCTTTCGGGGTTCTTCATAGGCTTCTCAAAGTATTCCTGGAAGGTGAGATAAACGTCCTTAAATTCAGCACCGGTAGCAACGAGCTTAGATGCGGATTCAACTACCGCGAGATATGCACCGTGATAGGGGCTCTTCTCGGATACGTTGGGGTTATATCCCCAGGACATAAAGGAAGCAAGGTCGGTGTGCTTCTTTTCAACCGACACCTTCTGTACCATTGCCTGGATGGGGGTGCGCTGATACTTACCGCCGAAAGGCATAAGAACGGTGCCCGCACCGATGGTAGAGTCGAAGCGCTCGGAAAGTCCGCGCTTAGAGCAGGTGTTAAGGTCGGTTGCAACAGCCGTCATTCCGCACTTGAAGCATGCGGGGAGGGGCTTCTTATAATCGTTGATCTTGGGAGCGGAGATGTCGATATGCTTTTCAGCACCGTTGGAGTTAAGGAACTCACGGCTGATATCGCATATAACGTTGCCGTTCCAAGTCATAGCAAGTCTGGGATCTGCCTTTACCCTTGCAACAACGGTTGCTTCAAGGTTTTCTTCATTTGCGAGGGCAAGGAATGCTTCGCGGTTTTCAGCCTCGATAACGCAAGCCATACGCTCCTGCGATTCACTGATAGCAAGCTCGGTGCCGTCGAGACCGTCGTACTTTTTGGGAACTGCGTTAAGGTCGATATCAAGACCGTCTGCAAGCTCACCGATAGCAACGGAAACTCCGCCTGCGCCGAAGTCGTTACAACGCTTGATCATTCTTGAAACCTCGGGGTTTCTGAAGAGGCGCTGAATCTTTCTTTCCTCGGGAGCGTTACCCTTCTGAACCTCTGCGCCGCAGCTTTCAAGAGACTTGAGGTTATGGGACTTAGACGAGCCGGTTGCACCGCCGCATCCGTCGCGTCCGGTTCTTCCGCCAAGAAGAACTACGAGGTCGCCCGCTTCGGGTACTTCGCGGCGAACGTTTGCCTGAGGAGCTGCTGCGATAACCGCACCAACCTCCATGTGCTTTGCCGCATAACCGTCGTGATATATCTCATCAACGATACCGGTTGCAAGACCGATCTGGTTACCGTAAGAGGAATATCCTGCCGCCGCAGTGGTTACGATCTTACGCTGAGGAAGCTTACCCTCGAGGGTTTCTTCGATAGGCTTAAGGGGATCAGCCGCACCGGTAAGACGCATTGCGCCGTAAACGTATGCTCTTCCCGAAAGGGGATCGCGGATAGCACCGCCGATACAGGTTGCCGCACCGCCGAAGGGCTCGATCTCAGTAGGATGGTTGTGGGTCTCGTTCTTGAAGAGAAGAAGCCAAGGCTCAACTACTCCGTCAACCTCAACGTCCATCTTTACGGTACAAGCGTTGATCTCTTCGGACTCGTCAAGCTTATCAAGCTTGCCAAGCTTTTTGAGGCACTTAGCCGCCATAGTTCCTATGTCCATAAGGTTCTGCGGCTTCTTTCTGCCGAGGAACTCTCTTGCCTTAATATAATCGTTATATGCGTCCTCAAGGAGCTTATCCTCAAACTTTACGCTATCAACGGTGGTAAGGAAGGTGGTGTGACGGCAATGGTCGGACCAATAGGTATCTATCATCTTTATTTCGGTGATGGTGGGATTTCTTCCCTCCTTCTTGAAATATGCCTGACAGAACTTGATATCGTCAAGATCCATTGCAAGTCCCATTTCGGAAACGAACGCCGCAAGACCTGCTTCATCAAGATCAATAAATCCGTCAAGAGTTTTTACACTCGTAGGGATCGTGTACTCGATCTTGATGGTTTCTTTCTTTTCGAGGCTTGCTTCTCTTGCCTCGACGGGGTTTATTACGTGCTTCTTAATGCGGTCAAGCTCTTCCTCGGAAATCTTGCCGTAAAGCATATATACCTTTGCACTTGCTACGCTGGGCTTATCACCCTGGGAAATAAGCTGAATGCACTGTGCCGCGGAATCAGCGCGCTGATCGAACTGACCGGGGAGATACTCGGTTGCGAATATCTTTGCACCGTCGTTTTCAACTTCATCGTAAACATCGTCAAGCTGGGGCTCGGAGAATACCGCGCCAACTGCGTAATCAAAGAGCTCCTTTGAGATATTTTCTGCATCGTAGCGGTTAAGAATTCTCACTCTATCGACACTCTTAATGCCGAGGAAGGTTGAGATCTCACTTTTGAGGGCAACTGCCTCGTTATCAAGGCCTGCCTTTTTTTCAACGTATATGCGATATACCATTATTTATATCCTTTCAGTTTGCTTTCATTGCCTTCGCACCGATGTCGGAGCGGTAATATGCGGTAGAGAAATTAACCTTTTTAACCTTTGCGTATGCAGAATCGATAGCACCCTTAAGAGTGGACTCAACGGCGGTAACGCCAAGGACTCTTCCGCCCGCGGTCAAGAGCTTTTCTCCGTCGAGCTTCGCACCTGCAACGTATACCGAGTCAAACACGTCGTCGCCGATAGTTATTTCAGCGCCGCTCTCGTACTTTTCGGGATAACCCTTGGAAGCCATAATTACACAGCACGCGTTCTTATCCGCGAACTTAACCTCGCACTCGGAAAGAGTGCCGTCGGTGGTTGCGCGCATTACTGTATAAAGGTCGCTTTCAAGAAGAGGAAGCACTACCTGAGTTTCGGGGTCGCCGAAGCGGCAGTTATACTCGATAACCTTAGGTCCGTCGGGAGTGAGCATAAGTCCGAAATAGAGGCATCCCTTAAAGGTTCTTCCCTCTTTGTTCATCGCATCGATGGTGGGAAGGAAGATCTTCTCCATACATTCATCAGCGATTGAAGCAGTGTAATAAGGGTTGGGAGCGATAGTTCCCATGCCGCCGGTGTTAAGTCCCTCGTCGTTATCGAGCGCTCTCTTATGGTCCATCGAAGAAACCATAGGCTTAACGCACTTTCCGTCGGTGAATGCAAGAACGGATACCTCAGGGCCGGTGAGGAATTCCTCAACGACGATCTGATTTCCGCTCGCGCCGAATTTGCCCTCTTTCATTATGGACATAACCGCATCGACTGCCATTTCTCTAGTCATTGCGATTATTACGCCCTTACCAAGTGCAAGACCGTCCGCCTTAACGACGGTAGGAATCTTACAGGTCTTTACGTATTCAAGAGCTTTATCGGCATCGTCGAATACCTCATACTCGGCAGTGGGAATAGAATATTTCTTCATAAGGTTCTTTGAAAAGACCTTACTACCCTCGATTATTGCGGCGTTTGCGCGAGGTCCGAAGCAAGGAATGCCAACAGCCTCAAGCGCATCAACACATCCGAGAACGAGGGGATCGTCCGGAGCTACGACCGCGTAATCGATCTTGTTTTCTTTAGCGAAATCAACTATTTTATCGATTTCCTTTGCACCGATGGGAACGATGGTTGCATCCTTCGCCATACCACCGTTTCCGGGGAGTGCAAAGATCTCTTCGATATTCTTATTTTCCTTAAGCTTTTTGATGATGGCGTGTTCTCTTCCGCCACCGCCTACTACCATTATCTTCATCAGTTATCCCCCAAAGATTAATGATGGAACAGGCGCATACCGGTGAACGCCATAACCATACCGTACTTATTGCAGGTATCAATAACGATGTCGTCACGAATCGATCCGCCGGGCTCGGCTATGTAAGAAACGCCGGAGCGC